>JBAQXA010000061.1:0-2276 GCA_049299195.1 Nocardioides sp. | reverse complement strand
CGCTCGGCCTGGCTGGTCTCCAACGCCTCGAGCTTGTTTCGCGCCGAGACATCCCGCACGACAAAGACGACAAGCGCCGCAATCAGCGCGGCGATCAACGCAGCAGCAACGCCACCCATCACCAGCGATCGGATCGAGAGCGTGACCGCCGAGTCACCGCGCCGAGGACGCGGCTGCTCGACCGGCACCGCGGTGGGCTCGTCGTCGTGGTCGTTCTTTGTCACAGGTATCTCCAAAACTTCGGGTCGGGCTTATCGGGGCTGGGTGATGACGAGCTTCATGCCATCACCGCCGCCAAGCATTTGCAGTGCGCGAGCGAGCAGCTCGCTGATGTTGATGACAGGCACGGTGTCGTTGAGCGCCGTTGCGATCGGCAGCAGCGGCCCCGCCGCATCCATCGCGTTGGGGACGAGCGTCTCCAAGTAGGGCTGCAGCTGTGCGAGGAAGGGGTGCACCGCACCGCGCATGACCTCGTTCAAGTGCCCCTTATTGACGACGGCTTCGGTGGCGTACAAGGCGCCCATGAACTTCTCGATGATCGCCTGCAGTCCCGCGGAGAAGTCCGGCAGGATGTCGACGATCCAGTCCAGGTTTGCCGTGTAGACCTGCGTATTGGCAAACATCGTCCGCAGCTCGCCGGATTTGGCCAGTAGCAGTCCACTGACAAGCTTGGTGGCCTCGGAGATCTTGTCGAACTCCTGCTCGTTGCCCACAAAGGCTTCGCTGAAGGTCTTGAGGATCCCCGCCATCGGCTCGGCGGCCACTGTGCTGGAGAGCGTGGTGATCTGCTCAAAGATCTCCGGGATCGACTCCGGTTCGACAACCTGATCGGCCTTGAATCGGGCGCCATCGGCGAGCATCGGCCCGCTGAGGTTGCCGGGCGAGATGTTCAAGTAGGGCTCGCCCAGGGCCGACTGCAGGCCGATGGTGACCGTCGAATCGGCCGGGATGCGCTGACTGGGCTCGTATTCCAAGGCCAGGACCGCGCCGTCGGGCACGATCTGCACATTGCTGACCCGTCCCACCCGCACACCGCTGACAAAGACGCCGGTGCCGTTGAGGATCGAGTTGGTGCTGGCCACGTTCAAGTACGCGGTGTTCATCCGCTCCAGCGGCGTGCGCTGGAAGACCTGGGTCATCAAGTACGCGGCGCAGATCGCGAGCACCACGAGGAAGGCGCCCACGTTCAGCAGCAGCTCACGCATGCCGTCGCGCCTCATCGGATCCACCCCAGGGTGCGGAAGACGCGGACCATTTCTGCCGACAGGTCCTTATCGGAGACTCCATTTTGCACGGCAAGCGAGCGCACGTTGACCCCCGGCGCGTTCTTCAAGAATGGAATGAGCCGCTTCTCCAGGACGTTGACCAGCAGTTCGGCATTGGACACGTTGTTCTCCGGCCAGCCGGGAATGAGGAGCGGTTTGACCGACGTGTCGATGAGCCGCGTCATGGCACACAGCACCGGAGCCGCGGGCATGGCGGGCTTGAGCGCATCGCCCACCTGAGCCAGGATCGCCACCATGTAGGTGGTGTCACTGAGCCCGCGGAACTGATCGACGCCCGCGGGGCTGAGCGCGAACTCGAGAGTGCCCTGCATCGACTTGAGTCGCTCGGACAACACCGCGACGACGGCGAGCATGGTGTCCATGTCGTCGAGGTTGTCGGCCCAGGTGTCCAAGGTGTCGGTAAGCACCCCGGAGATCGCTTTCAATTGCCCCGGATCCTCCGGGAACTGCTTACTCACGGTGCGGAAGGTGGAGCCCAGCTGCATCAGGCTGCCGCTGCCCAAGAAGTTCGACAGGCTCACCATGAGGTCTTCCACCTGCACCGGCGGCAATGCCTGTTCCAGCCCGAGCGTGCCGCCGGCCGGCACCGCGTTGGTCACCGGGTACGACGGATTGGCGATCGCCACATAGGTATCGCCGAGCAGGGTGTCCTGCCGCAGGTCGACCTTGGCGGTCTTCGAGACGACAGCCGAGTCGCGCAGCCGCAGCCGCACCGTGGTGTGCCCCTCCGCGGGCGCGATTGCCTCGACCACGCCCGACTCGATCCCGTTGATCACCACCGGAGCCGAGTTGGGGAGGTTGACCGCCGTCGGCACCTCGATGGTGATCTGGTGGCCGCTCTGCAGCGACTGCGGCGTCGGCAAGTTCTCCGGATCGAGGGCCGAGCAGCCCGAGGCAAGGCCCGCCGCCAGGATCAGTGCGGTTGTTCTCTTCAGCGTCACGGAAAACTTCATCGTGCGGCCCCCGTCATCGTCAGCACAAGGCTGAGCG
>JBAQXA010000060.1:0-5872 GCA_049299195.1 Nocardioides sp. | reverse complement strand
GCTGCGGCTCTGCGTTGTCTGGTCCCGTTGTCTGGTCCCGTTGTCTGGCCCTCAGTGGTGCGAGCGGGGCTCAATCTTCGACGCGACCTCTTCGGGCATGGCCTCATAGTGGGCGAAGCTGCGGGTGAAGGTGCCCGCCCCATGGGTCGCCGAGCGCAGGTCGACGGCATACCGGACCAGCTCGGTCTGCGGCACGTCGGCGCGCACCACGGTGCGGTCTTCGCCCACCTTGTCGGTGCCCAGGAGGCGCCCACGGCGGCTCGATAGGTCGCTCATCGTGTGCCCGACCAGATCATCGGGAACGATGACGCTCACCAGGTCGTAGGGCTCCAGCATCGTCACCTTCGCGGCGGTCGCCGCCTCGCGCAGTCCGAGTCCGCCCGCCATCTGGAAGGCCATGTCGGAGGAGTCCACACTGTGGGCCTTGCCGTCGAGCAAGGTGACGCGCAGGTCGACCACCGGATAACCGTTGCGCACGCCGCGCTCCATCTGGGCGCGCACGCCCTTCTCCACCGAGGGGATGAAGTTGCGCGGCACCGCTCCGCCGACGACCTTGTCCACGAACTCGAAGCCGGAACCCTCGGGCAACGGCTCGACCTCGAGGTCAACGACCGCGAACTGACCGTGGCCACCGGACTGCTTGACGTGCCGGGCGTGGCCCTTGCCCTTGCCCGCGAAGGTCTCTCGCAACGACACGACAAAGGGGACCTGGTCGACGTGGACGCCATAGCGGGTCGACATGCGCTCCAGCACGACGTCGGCATGCGCCTCACCCATGCACCAGAGCACGAGTTGCTTGGTCTCGCCGTTGTTTTCCACCCGGATGCTCGGATCCTCCGCGGCGACGCGCGAGAGCGCCTGAGACAGCTTGTCCTCGTCGGCCTTGCTGCGGGCTTCGACGGCGATCGGCAGTAGCGGCTCCGGCAGCGACCACGGGCGAAGCACACGGGGCTCGTGGACGTCGGAGAGCGTGTCGCCGGTCTCGGCTCGGGTCAGGCGGGCGATGGCGCAGATATCGCCGGCCACCACCTTGGTGGCGGGACTCTGCGCGCGACCGAAGGGGTAGGACACCGCACCGATGCGCTCATCGTCGTCGTGATCGGGATGCCCCGAGCCCTCGCCAAAGAACGAGGTGAAGTGACCCGAGACGTGCACCGCCGACTCAGGGGTCAGGGTGCCGCTAAAGACACGCGCCAGGCTCAGGCGGCCGACATAGGGATCGCTCGTGGTCTTGATGATCTCCACGATGAGTGGCCCCGAGGGGTCGCACGAGACGGTGCCGGCTGAAGCTCCCGCCGGGGTGAAGACCTCGGTGGCGGTGTGCTCGTGGGGCGCCGGGAAGGCCGTCACGGCCAACTGGAGGAGCTCCCAGCAGCCGACGCCGGTGACCGAGCAGACCGGGATCACCGGGAAGAAGGTGGCGCGTGCCACCGCCCGCTCCAGGTCGTCGGTCAGGACGGCCGCATCGATCTCCTCGCCACTGAGGTAGCGGTCCATCAGCGACTCGTCCTCGGACTCCTCGATGACGCCCTCGATGAGTTGGCCGCGCAACGCGCTCTCAGCGTCGGCGAGCGCCGCCACCGGGCTGTCGGCAAGCGGAGTGCCGAGCGGGGTGCCGGTGTGGTGGTGGTCGTAGTACATGTGGTCGAGGAGGCCGACCAGCCCGACCACCTCGTCGCCCTCGCGCACGGGCAGATAGAGCGGCATCACCTTGTCGCCGAACGCTTCTTGGGCTTGGGCGAGGATGCCGTCATAGTCGGCACGGCCCTGGTCGAGCTTGGTCACGACTACCGCGCGCGGCACCCCCACCTCGGCGCACTCACGCCATAGCGCCCGAGTCGCCGCATCGATGCTTTCGTTGGCAGCGACCACGAAGAGCGCGCACTCGGCGGCGCGCACTCCGGCGCGCAACTCACCGACAAAGTCGGCGTAGCCAGGGGTGTCGATCAGGTTGACCTTGATGCCGTTGTGCACGACGGGCGCGACCGAGAGACCGATGGAGCGCTGGTGGGTGTGCTCGCCCTCTTCAAAGTCGGTGACGGTCGTGCCGTCGCGGACCGAACCGGCCCGGGGGATCGCGCCAGCGGCGGCGAGCAGCGCCTCGACCAGGGTGGTCTTTCCTGATCCGCCCGGCCCGACGAGAGCCACATTGCGGATCAGATCGGGGCTGCTCGCCTCGAGTTCTTGCCCGGATGTTCTACGAGCCTGTCCTTTGTCTGCCATCACGCACCTCCAGGAGTCGACACTGGTTCCAAAGCAACTCCTCCCGGGGCCGAAGCGCAAGGGTCCTCCGGCGCAAATCTGCGGGTGGAGCCGCGAGGGTCCACACCGCGGCAGACGGACGTCGGCGCGGTGTGCAATCGTTTCCCCTATGACCGGACTCGACCTCCTTCCCGAAGCGCACCGAGCGCTCTACATCAACGGCGAGTGGCGGCCGGCTTCAGGCGGCGACCGCCTGGCCGTCTATGACCCCGCCGATGAGTCCGTGCTCGCCGAGATCGCCGACGGACGCGCGGTCGACGCGCGCGCGGCACTCGACGCGGCGTGTGCGGTGCAGGCGGAGTGGGCCGCCACGGCGCCGCGGGAGCGTGCGGAGATTCTGCGGCGTGCCTTCGAAGCCATCATGGATCGCGCCGACGACTTTGCGCACCTGATCAGCCTGGAGATGGGCAAGCCCCTCACCGAAGCCAAGGGCGAGGTTGCCTACGGAGCTGAGTTCTTGCGCTGGTTCGCCGAAGAGGCCGTCCGGGTGCACGGGCGCTGGATGCAGGCGCCCGGTGGCGGCTCGCGCTTGTTGACGATCCGCAAGCCGGTCGGTCCGGTCCTGTTGATCACCCCGTGGAACTTCCCGCTCGCGATGGCCACGCGCAAGATCGGTCCCGCCATCGCGGCTGGTTGCACGATGGTGGTCAAGCCCGCGGAGCTGACCCCCCTGACGACGCTCGCCACCACCGCGCTGCTCGCCGAGGCCGGACTGCCGGCGGGCGTGCTCAACGTGGTGACCACCTCGAAGTCCGCCGAGCTCTCCGAGACCCTGATGGCCGACCCCCGGCTGCGCAAGGTGAGCTTCACCGGGTCGACGCCGGTGGGCAAGATCCTCGTGCGTCAATCCGCCGGTCAGTTGCAGCGGATGAGCATGGAGTTGGGCGGCAATGCCCCGTTCATCGTCTTCGAGGACGCCGACCTGGACGCCGCCGTTGACGGCGCGATGCTCGCCAAGATGCGCAACATGGGCGAGGCGTGCACTGCCGCCAACCGCTTCTTGGTCCATGAGTCGGTTGCCGACGAGTTCGGCGCCAAGCTCGGCGAGAGGATGGCCGGCCTGAAGGTCGGCCGAGGCCAAGACGCCGGAGTCCAGGTCGGCCCGCTCATCAATGCGGCCGCCGTCAGCGGCATCGGTGGCCTGGTCAGCGACGCCGTCGCCGTCGGTGCGCGGGTCGTGACCGGAGGCACGGCCCCCGACGGGCCGGGCTACTTCTTCCCGCCCACCGTCCTGGTCGGCGTACCGCCCACGGCGGGGATCAACTCCCAGGAGATCTTCGGCCCGGTTGCACCGATCACCACCTTCGCCACCGAGGCGGAGGCCATCGAGCGGGCCAACGACACCGAGTACGGGTTGGCGTCCTACGTCTACACCAACGACCTCACCCGCACGATCCGGCTAGCCGAGGCGCTGGACTACGGCATGATCGGGGTCAACACCGGCTTGGTGTCCAACCCCGCCGCGCCGTTTGGCGGCATGAAGCAGAGCGGCTTCGGTCGTGAGGGCAGCTTTGAGGGCATCGAGGAATACCTCGAGACGACCTATGTGAACCTGCCCATCTGATCGCTGGCCCGAGAGGCGGACCGATGTCGCAGAAGGTGCCCGGCACACCCGGCCCGCCGACCACCATCGTGCTCTTCGGAGCCACCGGTGATCTGTCCCGCCGCAAGCTGCTGCCGGGGCTCTATCACCTGCTGCACTCGGGGCTGTTGCCCGACGTGCAGATCATCGGCACCTCCCTGGAGAAGCACACCCGGGAGAGCTTCTTGGAGTTCGCTCGTCGATCCTTGGAGGAGTTCGAGCCCGATCTCAATGAGGCCGACTGGAACAACTTCGCCGGCCGACTCTCCTGGGCCCCGGGGGCAACGGCGGCCTCCCTCAAGCGCGCTGTTGCCGCCGCCGAGAAGGGCCTGCCGCCACAGAATCGGCTGCACTACCTCTCGGTGCCGCCCAAGGCGGCGCTCGCTGTCATCGGCACCCTCCAGGAGGCCGGGCTCACCGAACGCGCGCGGATCATCATGGAGAAGCCTTTCGGGGTCGACCTGGCCTCGGCGCAGACGCTCAACGCTGCCTTGCACAATGTGTTTGACGAGCGGCAGATCTTCCGGATCGACCACTTCCTCGGCAAGGAGGCCGCGCTCAACATCTTGGCCTTCCGCTTTGCGAACGGCCTGTTTGAGCCGACCTGGAACCGCAACTTCATCGAGCACGTGCAGATCGACGTCCCCGAGGAGCTCGGCCTGGAGCAGCGGGCCACCTTCTATGAAGCGACCGGCGCCTATCGCGACATGGTGGTGACCCACCTGTTCCAGGTGCTCGCGTTCACCGCCATGGAGGCACCGACCTCGATCGAGCCGCTGTCGATCACCGAGGAGAAGAACAAGGTCTTCCGCTCGATGACCCCCATCACGGTGGCCGACGTCGTGCGCGGGCAGTACGACGGCTACCTCACCGAAGAGGGGGTGGCGCCCGACTCCGACACCGAGACGTTTATCGCGCTGCGCTGCTACATCGACAACTGGCGCTGGGCGGGTGTGCCGTTCTATCTCCGCACGGGCAAGAAGCTGGCGCAGGGGCAGCGGATCATCTCGATCGCCTTCAAGGAGCCGCCGCAATCGATGTTCCCCGATGGCTCGGGGATCAGCGATCACGGGCCGGACCACTTGACCTTCGACCTGGCCGACAGCTCCAAGATGAGCCTCTCCTTCTATGGCAAGCGACCGGGGCCCGGGTTCAAGCTCGACAAGCTATCGATGCAGTTCTCCGTCGAGGAGACGCCGTGGGCGGGGTCGGTGCTGGAGGCCTACGAGCGGCTGATCCTTGATGCCGTCAAGGGCGACCACACGCTGTTTTCCACCGCGGAGGGGATCGAACGGCTGTGGGAGGTCTCCCAGGAGCTCATCGACAACCCGCCGCCCGTCCGGCCCTATGCCCAGGGCTCCTGGGGTCCCAACCAGATCCACCAACTCATCGCCCCGCACTCGTGGCGCCTGCCCTTCGAGCGCGCCTGGCGGCCGTAGCGCATTTGCGGGAGCGCGCTCGCCGCACGGGCGGGTAGCCTGCAGCGGTGAGTGATCCGTTCGTCGAGGGCCTCTCCGAGCGGCTCCAGGATCTCGACGCCCCCGGCCACGGAGCGCCGGAGGTCCCGACCTCCCTGCCGCGCCTGCTGACGCCCTTCCGGACCCCGGCCTATCGCCGCCTTGCGCTCGCCCTCGTCCTCGGATCCTTCGCCAACGGGGTCTGGATCATCGCCTTGGTCTGGCAGGTGATCGGCCTGGGCGGCGGCCCGGCGAACCTGTCGCTGGTCTCGTCGGCGAGTGCCGTCGGCATCCTGCTGCCCGCGCTGATCGCGGGGGTGGTGGCCGACCGGATCCCGCAGAAGGCGATTCTCGTGGCGGTGGCCGCGCTGGAGCTCGGTGGGATGGGTCTCGTGGCCCTGCTGTCGGTCACCGGAGTGATCGCGATCTGGCAGCTGGTGATCATCGCCTTCGTCACCGCGATGGGGCTCGCGTTCTACTACCCGGCGTACTCCGCGTGGTTGCCGGCGCTCGTGCCGGAGCAGGACCTGCTCGCGGTCAACGGCTTCGAGGGGATGGTGCGACCGACCGT
>JBAQXA010000059.1:0-6810 GCA_049299195.1 Nocardioides sp. | reverse complement strand
CGCCATCGGTGGGGAGTGCGGCGAGATCGAGCCGTCCGGTCGATGTCACCGGCAACACCTCAGTCGTGCGGCCCGACCACGCCAGCGCGTGGGCAACGGCGGAGTGTTCGACCGCGCTCCTCCAGATGGCGCGAGGCCCAGCGTCCCCTGGTCGACCGCCAACGGCCGGGGGAAGTAGGCCCAGCAGGCCCAGGTGCACGGCTTGGGTGCCGGAGGAGACAAACGTCACTTCGTCGGCGCGCAGGCCCAGCGCCTCCGCTGCGGCCTCCCGTGCGTTATCGAGCAGGAGTCGCGATCGCCGGGCCGCGCCATGGAGTCGACGGGGATCGGCGTACCCCAGGTCGAGAGCCGCGAGGAGCGTCTCGCGCGCGTGCGGATGCAACGGTTCGCCGGAAGCTCCGTCAAGATAGCCACCGCCCGATCCGGCGTGTGAACGCTCGGTCGAGGGCGGTTTCGGCGGCAACGACACGTGACCGAACCTACCCCCGACCCAGCGCCGAACTGGGCTGTCGGTTCCGATAGTGTGCGAGTATCCGTGTGGTTTCAGAGAGGGGCTCGACCGGTGGGTCTGCTACACCGCGCGCGTGAACAAAGGCTCACGCGAATCGCGAGCGCCGCTGCCCTCGCCATCAGCATGCTTGTGCTGGGGGCGTGCAGCGCCGAGACAAACGCTCAATGGCGCAACCTCGCCATGCCCGATCCGGGCACCGATGAGTCGCAGGGCATTTTTGACCTGTGGCGGTGGGGTTGGGTCGCCGCGATGGTGACTGGTGTCATTGTCTGGGGCCTGATCTTCTGGGTGGTCGTGCGCTATCGCCAGCGCAGCCGCGACGAGATCCCCGTACAGACGCGTTACAACCTGCCGCTGGAGATCTTCTACACGATCTTCCCGATCCTGATGGTGATCGTCTTCTTCTTCTGGACCGTCAATGTGCAAAACGACGTCCTGAGCGAGGAGCGCAAGCCGGATCAGACGCTTTATGTCGTCGGTCAGCAGTGGTCGTGGACCTTCAACTACCCGACCGACGACTCCGGTGAGGACTTCGTCTACTCCTCGGGCACTGCGAAGACGATTCCCACGCTCTATCTGCCCGTGGGCGAGACCACGCGCTTCGAGCTCCGCTCGCCCGATGTCATCCACTCCTTCTGGATCCCTGACTTCCTGATGAAGATGGATGTGGTCCCGGGGCGCGACAACTACTTCCAGGTCACTCCCCGAGAGATCGGCAGGTTCCCGGGCAAGTGCGCAGAACTCTGCGGCACCTACCACGCACGCATGCTGTTCAACGTCGAAGTTGTCAGCCGTGCCGACTATGAGGCACATCTCGCCGATCTGGAGGAGCAGGGCAACCTCTCCACCGACGGGCCGGTCTTGGGGGGCGTGTTCACCGACACCCCAATCGGCAAGGAACCCGGTTCTGAGCACGAAGGAGGCGAGCACTGATGACCGCGACCGTGACGCACCCGCCGCAGGCGATGCCTGGGCCCGAGCCGCGCAAGTCGCTGGGTCAGGAGCTGGTCAGGATCCTGACCACCACCGACCACAAGCTGATCGGCAAGCTCTACCTAGTCACCACGTTCGTCTGGTTCGTGATCGGTGGCGTGATGGCCCTGATCATGCGTGCCGAATTGGCCTTCCCCGGCAACCAGGTCGTCGATGACGGCCGGTTCAACCAGCTGTTCACGATGCACGGCACGATCATGTTGCTGCTGTTTGCGACGCCGCTGTTCTTCGGCTTCGCCAACGTCATCATGCCGCTGCAGATCGGCGCTCCCGACGTGGCGTTTCCGCGCCTCAACATGTTGAGCTACTGGTTCTATCTCTTCGGTGGCCTGATCGCAGCCTCCGGCTTCCTGACTCCCGGCGGCGCGGCCGATTTCGGCTGGTTCGCCTACACCCCGCTGAGCGATGCGGTGCGATCGCCCGGTGCCGGCGGTGACCTCTGGATCATGGGGCTGTGGCTCGGCGGTCTGGGCACGATCCTCGGTGCGGTCAACTTCTTGACCACCATCATCTGTATGCGCGCTCCCGGCATGACGATGTTCCGGATGCCGATTTTCACCTGGAACACCCTCGTGACCAGCCTGCTCGTGCTGATCATCTTCCCGATCCTCGCCGCCGCGCTGTTGGCGCTGGAGGCCGATCGCCAACTCGGGGCGCACGTCTTCGACACCAGCCATGGTGGGCCGATCCTGTGGCAGCACCTGTTCTGGTTCTTCGGCCACCCGGAGGTCTACGTCTTGGCCCTGCCGTTCTTCGGCATCGTGACTGAGATCCTGCCGGTCTTCAGCCGCAAGCCGATCTTTGGCTATGTCGGCCTCGTTGGCGCCACTCTGGCCATCGCGATGCTCTCCGTCGCGGTGTGGGCCCACCACATGTTCGTCACCGGTGCCGTCGACCTGGCCTTCTTCTCCGGCATGACGTTCTTGATCGCGGTGCCAACCGGGGTGAAGTTCTTCAACTGGATCGGCACGATGTGGGGCGGCTCGCTGACCTTTGAGACCCCGATGTTGTGGGTGCTCGGCTTCTTGACGACCTTCCTCTTCGGGGGCCTCACCGGCGTCATCTTGGCTTCGCCCCCGCTGGACTTCCACGTCTCGGACTCCTACTTCGTGGTCGCCCACTTCCACTACGTCGTCTTCGGCACCGTCGTCTTCGCGATGTTTGCCGGCTACTACTACTGGTGGCCCAAGATGACCGGCCGGATGCTCAACGAGCGCCTGGGCAAGATCCACTTCTGGCTGCTGTTCTTCGGCTTCCACATCACGTTCTTGGTCCAGCACTGGCTGGGCGTGGAGGGTATGCCGCGTCGCTACGCCGACTACCTGCCCGAAGACGGCTTCACCACGCTCAACCAGATCTCGACCGCCGGATCGGTGTTGCTGGCGGCGTCGACGTTGCCGTTCCTCTACAACGTCTACATCTCGCGCAACTCGCCCAAGGTCGAGGTCGATGACCCCTGGGGTTGGGGCCGCTCGCTGGAGTGGGCCACGAGCTGCCCGCCGCCACGACACAACTTCCATACCCTGCCGCGGATCCGCTCGGAGTCGCCGGCCTTCGATCTGCACCACCCGGAGATTGCCGCCTTGGAGCACGAAGACTTCGCCGTTGACACCCATGAGGACACCGAGGGGAAGGTGCGGTCGTGAAGGTCGAATCCTGGATCTTCGTGGTGACCACAGCCTTCTTTGCGCTGGTCACTCCGGCGTACTGGCTGATCACCCATGACTGGACGGGCAGCACCGCTCTCGCCATGACGACGTTCTTGGCGCTCATGGTGGCGAGCTACCTGGGCTTCCACGCGATGCGGATGCAGCCGCGGCCCGAGGACCTTCAGTCGGCGGAGATCGCTGACGGGGCTGGCGAGCTTGGCTTCTTCCCGCCGTACTCCTGGTGGCCGTTGTGGTGCGCCATGTGCCTGGCCGCGATGGTCTACGGCGTCGCGATGTGGGCCTGGTGGTTGGTCATCATCGGTGCTGGCTTGGGTTTGATCGCACTGAGTGGTTGGGTGTTTGAGTACTACCGCGGAGTGCACGCGCACTGAGTTGGTGCTCGATCCGCGGGTGAGCAATCAACGCGGACGGGGGAGTTCGAAGTGGTGAAGTGCGCCCGGTTGGGCCCGGTGCTCAGCATGGTGTTGGTCGCTGGCGCGCTCGCGGGCTGCAGCGGATCGCTCTCAACCCCCGACGGGGACCCCTCGCAACCCAACGCTGGTGCTGCCTCGTCTGAGGCCGCGGTGCCCCAGGTTGAGGTCGCGCTGTCTGCACGTGGTGGCGCCGTGCCCGTCGACCACACCCTCGAGATCACGGCTGCCTCCGGCAGCTTGCGTTCGGTCACCGTGACGGCTGGCGACGACGTCCGCCTCCCTGGCCAGCTCGATGCCACGCGGGTGCAGTGGACCGCCTCTGGCCGGTTGGAGCCAGGCCTGACCTATGTTGCCCGCATCCGCAGCGAGCGCAGCGACGGCAGCGTCCAGCGCGACGTGCGCCGCTTCAGCACCGAGGACCTCGGCCTGGACCGGCAGACCTTTCCCTCGATTGCGCCTTTGGCCGGCGAGACCGTCGGAGTCGGCATGCCGGTCATCGTGAGCTTCGACCTGCCCGTTGCCGACAAGGCGGCCTTTGAACGACACATGACGGTCACCTCGGTGCCGGCGCAGGCGGGCGCCTGGCGGTGGATCAGCGACCGCGAGGCACACTGGCGCCCCGAGAGCTACTGGCTGGCCGAGACCGCTGTCTCGGTCGATGTCGACGTCAACTCCCTGCCGGCCGGCAACGGAATCTTCGGTCAGGAGTCCCGACACATCGACTTCAAGATCGGCGACGCCGTGATCAGCAAGGTCAACGCCAGCACCCATCAGATGCGCACCTTCGTCAACGGGAAGCTCGTGCGCACCACCCCGATCACCACTGGCAAGGCGGGCTTCACGACTCGGTCCGGGGTGAAGGTGATCATCGAGAAGTTCAGGCGCAAGCGCATGGATTCGGAGACCGTCGGGATCGCCGAGGGCAACCCGGAGTACTACAACATCAACGACGTCGAGTACGCGATGCGGGTCACCTACAGCGGTGAGTTCCTCCACGCAGCTCCCTGGAGCGTCGGCTCACAAGGCAGTGCCAACGTTTCGCACGGCTGCACGGGGATGAGCACCGCCAACGCGGCGTGGATCTACAACATCTCCAAGCGCGGTGACGTCGTGGAGTATGTCGGCACCGACCGGCCGATGACGCTGGAGAACGGTTACGGAGACTGGAACCTCGACTTCGCGGAATACGGCGAAGGTTCCGCGATCTCCTGAGCCAGCACCCGACCCCCGGCCAACACGAGCCGGGGGAGCGGGTGACTGCGTCAGTGGTGCTGGCCGGAGCCGGCTTCTAGCTCTTCGTGACCCGAGGAGCCGTGATCGAGGGAGTGCTCCAGGTGGTGCGCTGCCTCTTCGACCTCTTCGCGGGTCGGCTTCTGCAGGTTGTCGGCAAACCAAGAGGAGGCCAGCCGAGCCCGCATCCGACCCGAACGCTTCGGGTTCTCCACCCCGTTGGCGTCGACGGCGTCGTCGCTGGGCGGGTTGAAGATCTCGTCGCGGTCGCGTGCGGTGAGGGTGTAGGCCTCGGTCTCGCTGATCGGCGCGTGCCGCTCGCTGTAGGCGCCCTCGGCCGACCGCATGATGATGCCGGTCTCATAACCGTGCAGCAGGCGTGCCTCGTCGGCGCGCTGCAGCGAGATTGCCCACCGCTTGGCGATGATGAACGCGATCACGGGGCCGATGAACACCGCTGCCCGCATGAAGTAGGTGATCTGGTTGATGCTCAGATGCAGCTGGGTGGCGATGATGTCGTTGCCGCCGGCGGCCCACATCAAACCGTAGAAGGTCATCAAGGCGACGAAGATCGCGGTGCGCGTCGGGTTGTTGCGCGGACGCTGAAGCAGGTGATGCTCGCGCTTGTCGCCGGTGACCCAGGCTTCGATGAACGGGAGCAGCAACAGCACCGTGAACGCGAGGCCCGGGAGCAAGATGATCGGAATCAACACGTTCCACGACAGCGTGTGGCCGAAGGCGTGTGTCTCCCAGCCAGGGAAGATGCGCAGCGCGCCGTCGGGCCAGCCCATGTACCAGTCGGGCTGAGAGCCCGCGGTCACCTTGGACGGGTCGTACGGGCCGAACTTCCACACCGGGTTGATGGTGAACAGCCCGCCCATGAGCGCGCAGACGCCGAACACGATGAAGAAGAACCCGCCAGCCTTGGCCATGTAGACCGGGAGCATGGGGTAGCCGACCACGTTGTTGTTGGTGCGTCCGGGCCCAGGCCACTGGGTGTGCTTGTGGTAGACGAGCAGGAGCATGTGGGCGGCAATCAGCGCCAACAACAGACCCGGGATTAGCAGCACGTGGATGGTGAACAACCGCGGGATGATCAGCTCGCCGGGGAACTCGCCGCCGAAGAGGAAGAACGAGATGTAGGTGCCGACGATCGGGATCGCCTTGATGAAGCCGTCGGCCGCGCGCACACCGGTGCCGGACAGCAGATCATCGGGGAGCGAATAGCCCGTGAAACCCTCCAGGGTGCCGAGCAGGAGCAGCAGGCAGCCGATCACCCAGTTGATCTCGCGAGGCTTGCGGTAGGCGCCGGTGAAGGCGACACGCAGCAGGTGGATCATCATCGAAGCGATGAAGATCATCGCGGCCCAGTGGTGCATCTGGCGCATCAGCAGGCCACCGCGCACGTCGAAGGAGATGTGCAGGCTGGAGGC
Organism: Nocardioides sp.; assembly: GCA_049299195.1. Classification (GTDB taxonomy): domain Bacteria; phylum Actinomycetota; class Actinomycetes; order Propionibacteriales; family Nocardioidaceae; genus Nocardioides. The sequence goes on along the minus strand of JBAQXA010000059.1, from coordinate 560 downwards.
GAAGGCCTCCGACATCTCCACGTCGCGCATCTGGTCGTAGGAGCCGTGGTAGCGCACCTCGCCCATGCTGGGGTTGAACCAGAAGGTGAGGAAGACGCCGCTGAGAAGCAGCACCACAAAGCTCCACAGCGCGATCTCGCCGAGCATGAAGGACCAGTGGTCGGGGAACACCTTGCGGATGTTCTTCTTCATCATGGCGCCGATGCCGACGCGCTCGTCGGCCCAGTTGGCGGCCTTGGCCGCGACGCCACCCCGACGGGTCATTGCGGGCTGGTCTGCGTTGGTCTTGGCGACGCTCATTCGCTATCACGCTCCCAGAAGCTCGGGCCGACAGGCTCGGTGAAGTCGCTTTGGGCCACCAGGTAACCCTCGGCGTCGACTTGGAGCGGAAGTTGGGGGAGTGGTCGGGCCGCGGGGCCGAATACCACCTTGGCGCCGTCTGCCAGGTCGAAGGTCGACTGGTGGCACGGGCACAGCACATCGTGAGTGGTCCGCTCATAGAGCGAGATCGGACAACCAACGTGGGTGCAGATCTTGGAGTAGGCGATGATGCCGTTGAC
>JBAQXA010000058.1:0-5481 GCA_049299195.1 Nocardioides sp. | reverse complement strand
CAACCGGGGATTCCGACACCCCCGCCCCCTCAAAAATGGGGAGGCGAGGTCCGCCAGCACGGGCTACCTGCCCCAGCGGGGGCCGTACAGCGCAGGGCCTGCGGGCGCGCCGTGTGCCCAACCGGGCGGCATACCTCAACCCCATCCACCCCAACTGCCCCACTGAGCAGGCAAAGCTGGCGCTTAGCCCGGGAAGTTTCCCCTGCTAGCCAGGCAAATTGACGGCCAACCGGGGAATCCGGCACTCCACCCCCAAATCTGAGAAACTTCAGCCATGCGCGTTTCGACCAAGGCCGACTATGCCCTGAGGGCGTTGATCGAGATGGCGGGTCGCGACGGCGGGAGGCCGGTGAGTGCGGAGGAGCTTGGCAAGGCGCAGGACATCCCGCATGGGTTCCTGCAGGCGATCCTGGCCGATCTGCGCCGTGCCGGGCTGGTGGTGGCCCAGCGCGGGCAGCATGGCGGGTGGCGGCTGTTGCTCGACCCCGAGCGCATCAGCGTTGCTGACGTGATCCGGGCCGTCGACGGACCGCTGGTGTCGGTCTATGGCTTGCGCCCCGAGTCGGTGAGCTACAACGCGTCCGCGCAGATCCTGCAGCACGTCTGGATCGCCGCCCGCTCGTCCCTGCGCGAGGTCTTCGAGGACGTCACGATCCGCCACCTCGCCGACGGCGCGCTCCCCCCGGAGGTGGCGGCGCGCACCCAGGACCAGGACGCCTGGGAGCCCCACTAGCCACACCCCGACGCGCCCGACGCGCCGAGGGCGCCGATCAGGCGGTGATCCCCTCGACCTGAGCGCCCTGCAGTTCCGCGAGCGTCGCATCGCGGTGCCGGCGATGGTCGCGGATCGCCACCGTCAGAGCCGCGATCCAGCCACAGGCGATGAGCGCCGCCGCGAGGAGCACGGTCATGCCGCTCGCCCCCAGCGCCTCCAGGATCGTCTTGGAGTTGGTCAAGATGATGACGCCGCCGGCGGCCACACCCAACACGGTCGCGGGCAGGTGCCGCACCAGCCAGGCGGCAAACGGCGCCGCGATCACGCCGCCCACGAGCAGCGCGCCCGCGATCTCCCACGGGATCTGCGCGGAGCCGAGCGCCAGCAGGAAGCCGACCGATCCGCCGATGGCCACCAGGAACTCCGAGGTATCGATCGAGCCCACCACCTTGCGCGGCTCCAGCCGGCCGCTCGACAGCAGCGACGTCGTGCCGACCGGTCCCCAGCCGCCGCCCCCGATGGCGTCCATCGCGCCGGCGAAGAGCCCCAGCGGGGCCAGGAACTTGGCCGAGAGCCGCCCCGGGAAGGTGGGCCGACGCCCACGCAGCACCAAGAAGCGGTACATCACATAGACGCCAAGGGCGAGCAGTATGCCGGCCACCCACGGCTTGGCGACCTCGCCGGGGATGTTGGCGAGCAAGGTCGCACCAGCGAAGGCGCCGATTGCGCCCGGGACGGCGAGGATGCTGACCGTTCGCCAGTCGACGTTGCCGAGCTTGTGGTGGGAGATGCCGGAGACGAGCGTGGTCCCGATCTCGGAGAAGTGCACCGCGGCGGAGGCCGCCGCCGGAGCGATCCCGACGGCGAGCAGCAGCGTGGAAGACGTGACGCCGTAGGCCATCCCAAGGGAGCCATCGACGAGTTGGGCAGCGAGGCCGACGAAGGCCAAGACGAGCAGGTTGCGCATGAGTGCTCCAAAAGACGAGTTCAAGAATGTTTGTCTAGTGGATTACTACATTTACTTGGCTTTAACGCAAGCCCGCGGACCGCGCTCGCCCAGAAATGACCCACGCTGACTAGTCCTGACCACCCGTTCGGCCCGCCCCGCGGCCTGGTCCCGGCACCGAGTTTGGTCACAGTTCGGCCAAACCCTTGCATGCAACCACGCGACCATGCACGATTAAGTTACTGACGAGTAGAACTCGGCAGTAACAAGCCGAACCGACCCAGAGAAGGTGGATCGTGAGCCACTACCGCTCCAACCTGCGTGACATCGAGTTCAACCTGTTCGAGGTCTTCGGACGCGACGAAGTGATGGGTCAGGGCCCCTTCGCCGATATCGACGCCGACACCGCCCGCGAGATCCTGGCCGAGGTCGACCGCATCGCCCGCGAAGACCTCGCCGCCTCCTATGTCGACTCCGATCGCAACCCGCCGGTCTTCGATCCCACCACCCACAGCGCACCCGTGTCGGCCGCCTTCCGCGCGTCGTACGACGCCTGGATGAGCGCCGAATACTGGCGACTCGCGATTCCGGAGGCGCTCGGCGGCACGCCCGCTCCCGCCTCGCTGGTGTGGTCACTGGCCGAGCTCGTGCTCGGCGCCAACGCACCGGTGTGGATGTATGCCTGCGGGCCGAGCTTTGCTGCGATCGTGCACCGCAACGGCACCGCCCGCGACCAGCGCATCGCCGAGCTGATGATCGAGAAGGGCTGGGGCGCCACCATGGTGCTGACCGAGCCCGACGCCGGTTCCGATGTCGGCGCAGGTCGGACGAAGGCCACCCCCAACGCCGACGGCACGTGGAACATCACCGGGGTGAAGCGCTTCATCACCTCCGGCGAGCACGACATGAGCGACAACATCGTGCACCTGGTCCTCGCCCGTCCGAGTGGCGTCGAAGGCGTCGGCGGCCCCGGCACCAAGGGGCTGAGCCTGTTCATCGTGCCCAAGCACCACTTCGATCCCGAGTCCGGCGAGCTGACCGGCGAGCGCAACGGCGCCTACGTCACCGGGGTCGAGCACAAGATGGGGATCAAGGTCTCCAACACCTGCGAGCTGACCTTCGGCGACCCGGGCGTTGGCGGCGGCGAGCCCGCCCGCGGATGGCTGCTCGGTGAGGTCCACAACGGCATCGCGCAGATGTTCCAGGTGATCGAGAACGCGCGCATGATGGTCGGCACCAAGGCCATCGCGACCCTCTCCAGCGGCTATCTCAACGCTCTCGACTACGCCAAGGAGCGGGTCCAGGGCGCCGACCTCACGCGGGCCGCCGACAAGACCGCCCCGCGGGTCCGGATCACCCAGCACCCCGACGTACGCCGCTCGCTGATGACCCAGAAGTCGTATGCCGAGGCGATGCGCGCCCTGGTCATCTTCGCCGCCACCTGGCAGGACCGGGTCCTCATGGCCGAGCACGCCGGTGAGGCCGACGAGCTGGCCGCTGCGGTCAACGACCTGCTGCTCCCGATCGTCAAGGGCTACGGCTCGGAGCGGTCGTGGATCACCCTCGGCACCGAATCACTGCAAACCTTCGGCGGCTCGGGCTTCCTCGCGGAGTACCCCCTGGAGCAATACGTCCGCGACGCGAAGATCGACACGCTCTATGAGGGCACCACCGCGATCCAGGGGCAGGACTTCTTCTTCCGCAAGATCGTCAAGGACGGCGGCCGCGCGCTCGGGCACCTCGCCGGGGAGATCCAGGCCTTCCTCGCCAGCGAGGCCGGCAATGGGCGGCTCAAGGTCGAGCGCGGGCTCCTCGCGCAGGCGCTCACCGACGCCAACGCGATCGTGGAGCACATGGTCGCCGACCTCATGAGCGCCGACGTCAACTCCGGCGGCGACCTCCGCAACATCTACAAGGTCGGGCTCAACACCTCCCGGGTGCTGATGGCGCTGGGCGATGTCGTGTGCGCGTGGCTGCTGCTTCGCCAGGCAGAGGTCGCCCTGCGCCGCCTCGGCGAGGAGGGGCTCACGGCCGCCGACCAGGCCTTCTATGAAGGCAAGCTCGCCGCCGCGCAGTTCTTCGCCGCGACCAACCTGCCGCGGGTGAGCGCCGAGCGGGCCATCGCCGAGGCCATCAACCTCGACCTGATGGACCTGAGCGAGGCCGCCTTCTAGCCAACGCCACCCGCCTCCACCACATCTAGGGGCGTCGGGGTGCTCGCGAGTCGACCGCCGCCCGTCCGCTGAGGGGTCGCCCGGTTGAATGGGTGCATGGGGAGCGCACTGGCTGGGTTCGGCGTCGGGCTGTCACTGATCATCGCGATCGGCGCACAGAACGCGTTCGTTCTGCGCCAAGGGCTGCGGCGGCAGTCGGTCGGACCGGTGGTGGCGCTCTGCGCGCTCTCCGACCTGGCGTTGATCGTGGTCGGGGTGAGCGGGATTGGCGCGGTGGTCGAGCAGGCCCCCTGGCTCTTGGAACTGTTGCGGTGGTTCGGCGTCGCCTTCCTCCTGGCGTATGCCGCTCGCTGCCTCTGGCGGGCCGCGCACCCCGAGTCTCTGCTTGCCGACGCGGACGGCGCTGGCCCCCGCGGCGTACTCCTCACGGCGGCGGCGCTCACCTGGCTCAACCCCCACGTCTACCTCGACACCGTGCTGCTGCTCGGGTCGGTCGCCAACCAGCACGGCGCCACCGGACGCTGGTGGTTCGCGGCGGGCGCGGGGCTGGCGAGCATCGCGTGGTTCACCGGACTCGGGTACGGCGCGCGGTTACTGGCGCCCCTGTTGGGTCGGCCACGCGCGTGGCAGGTGCTTGAGGTCTCGATCGCAGTGGTCATGGTGCTGATCGCCGCGAGCCTGGCGCTCGGGTGAGCCCTCTAAGGTGGAGCGCGTGAACGCGCTGTGGGGCCTCGGCGACCTGACCGATCAAAGCGGGAAGCGGTTCGTCGTCACCGGCGCCACCGGCGGCCTGGGCAAGGCGACGGCCACCGCCCTCGCGCGTGCGGGCGCCGCGGTCGTCCTCGTGGGTCGCAACGAGATCAAGCTCGCGGAGGTGACCCGGCAGATCGAGCAGACCGTGCCGCACCCCGATCTCACCCGCGTCGTCATCGATCTGGCGAGCCTCGGCTCGGTGCGTGACGGCGCCGCCCGGCTCGCCCAGTTCGGACCGATCGACGTCCTGATCAACAACGCCGGCGTGATGGGGACCGCCTACTCCCGGACCAAGGACGGCCTCGAGCTCCAGCTGGCGACCAACCACTTCGCGCCCTTCCTGCTCACGGGCTTGCTGCTCCCCCAACTCGCCGCCAGCGGGGCCGGCCGAGCCATCGCGGTCGCCTCCAACGCCCACTGGATGGCGCGTCACGCACCCCTCGCGGATCCGCGCGCCGAGCGCCCTTATCGCAAGTGGCGTGTCTACGCGGAGACCAAGCTCGCCAACCTCTTGTTCACCTATGAGCTCGATCGCCGCGCCACCGCCGCCGGCCTCCCGGTCCAGGCAATGGCCGCGCACCCCGGCTATTCGGCCACCGCGCTGGTCTCCTACGGGCGGTTCGGGCGGGCCAGCGGAGGTGCCGCCTCGATCCTCGACGCCGTGGTCAAGGCGACGGGACAACCCGCTGCCGACGGAGCGCTCCCGCTGCTCATGGCGGCGACCGCCGACCTGCCCGGCACTACCTACTGCGGCCCCAACGGCCGGGCCGAGATGCGCGGATCCCGCGCCCGGGTGGTCACGAGCTCCGGGCTCTCCCACGACCGCGGCGCCCAGCGTCAGCTGTGGGAGTTGAGCGAGGAGACCGTGGGGCTGCGCTACCCCTGACGTCGGC
>JBAQXA010000057.1:0-3048 GCA_049299195.1 Nocardioides sp. | reverse complement strand
CCGTCGAGGAGCACGTTGGTGCGCGCCACCAGCGGCGCGTCGGCGCGCCAGTTGGTGCCGAGGGTGGCGCGCTTTGTCGCGAGCGCGGACGCCGCCAGGTAGGTCGCCACGTCACCCCCGCGGAAGGCATAAATCGCCTGCTTGGGATCACCGATCAACACCACGGTGGCGTGACCGACGAAGGCCTCGCGGATGACCTCCCACTGCACCGGATCGGTGTCTTGGAACTCGTCGACCAGCACGAACTTCCAGCGGCGGCGCATCCGCTCGCGAGCCAGCGACTCCGGGGCCCGCAGGGCTGCGGCGAGGCGGCTCAACAGGTCGTCGTAGCCCAAGATGCCGAGGCGGCGCTTGCGTTGATCGAGCTCGTGGCGCACATCGGCGGCAAACCGGGCACGCGGGTCCGGGACGGCCGCGTCCAACCCGGCGATCGTCGCCTGCGGATCGGCAACCGCCTCGCGCGCCACCGTCAACGCCACCGCGCGATCAAACGGCGGCTTCTGCTCCACGTTGCCGTAGCGCGCGAGATAGAGATCGTCGACGACCTCGACGCGCTGCTCCTCGATGTCTTCGACCAAGGCTGTGCCCGGATCGGAGTCGCCCGCCACCCCCAGCGAGGTCAGCACCTGCTGGCAGAACTGATGGGTGGTGGCGATCGTGGCGGTGTCGAAGGCCGCGAGCGCGTCGGCGATCCGCTCCCGACGAAGGGCTCGCTCGTCGGCGCTGCCACGCACCAAGAGGCCGAGCACCTGGTTGTCACCGGCCGCCGCGGTCGGATCACCCAGCGCGCGCTCGGCCTCCAGCAACTGGGCTCGGACGCGGTCGCGCAACTCCTGGCTCGCCGCTCGAGTAAACGTGATGACGAGGAGCTCATCGATCGTGGCGTGGCCCTCGGCGACGTAGCGGGTGACAAGGCCCGCGATCGTGAAGGTCTTGCCGGTGCCGGCGCTCGCCTCCAGCAACGTGGTGCCCTCGGGGAGCTCACCGGTGATGTCGAACGGCGTGACTTCGTCTGCCGCCGCCGTGGCGGCCGGATCGACAGCGCCCGGGGATGGAGTCGCGCTCACCATGGCTGATTCTCCGCTTCGAGCAGCGGGCGCCACAGCCGCATCGCCAGCGCGCCAAACGGCGCGGACTCATCCGGCTCACGCGGGATGTCGAGATCACCCCAGTCGGCTTTGCGGGTGCCGGGCAGAGACGCCCGCCGGCCATAAAGCCGCACGTTTTCGGCGTCGGACTGCTCACCCTTGAAGCGGTCGTCCTGCCACCGCTTGGAGGCCGCCTTGAGGGACTCCCCCACCGACGCCTCGGAGCGGCGGTATTCGGCATAGGCACACGACGACTTCACCGGGAGCGGCAGCGGGCGGCGGCGACCCTCGTCGTAGAGCGTGACCAGATCGCGCAGATGGGCCGCCGCGCTGCGATCGTCGATCGGGCCAAGTCGCGAGATCGCCACGGTCTCTTGCCGGTTGCCGGGCCGACCGATCGTGTGGGCGGTGTAGTTGTGGTCGGGGTCCTGGGCCGTAACGGCGAGCAGGTTGATCCACGAGCGCAGCCGGTGGGCCGGGCCGAGCCGACTGAACGACACCGGCACCAGCCTCCCCCGATAGATCTCGCCGACGGTGCCGCTGAGCCGCCGACCACCCCCGAGATCGACATCGACGTCGACGGCGTATGCCGCCCGCTCCCGCAGACCGAGCGCCTCCCGGGCCAGCGGCACGGCCTGGTCGACGATCCCGCGCAACTGCCGCCAGCCCAACTGTCCCGGCGGCAGGAATCCCCGGCGCCATTCCCGTTGCTTGGCCTCCTCCGGGCCAATCCCGGCGAGCAGGTCGGCGAGCACCCGCTCGCCCACCGCCCATTGCTCCAGGCTGTCGATCTCGACGTGGAGACCGTCGGAGAGCGGCTTCTCCTCAAACGGCAGATCCACCTCTAGCCGCTGCTTGAAGAAGCCTCGCGCCGGGCTCCGGAAGAAGGTCAGCAGGTCGTCGAGGCGCACCTCGGCAGCGGCCGCGCCGACGCCGCCCAGCCCCAGGGTCTCCTCACCCAGGCTCCCCTCACCCAGACTGCCCTCGCCCAGACTGGCGGCGTCGAGCGCCGGCAGCCGCACCGTGCGCCAGTCGAGGGGCGGCACTCGGTCTTGGATCATCGCGCGCGCCCCAGCGGCCGCCGACGGGTCAAAGCTGAACGGCTCGCCGGGCACGAGCGCGCCCACCGCCACGTTGCGCACGTCGAACGGCTGCAGCGGGTGGTGGATCGTGATCGCCTCCTGCACCCGCCCCTCCGCAGCGACCGCGGTGAGGTCGAGGGCGTCCAGCAGTTCGCCCAGCGGCACGGCAGGTGGGCGCGGCTGCCCGGTGTAGACGTCGGATCCGGTGTAGGTGATCACGACGGCGTCCTTGGCCGCACAGAGCGCATCGAGCATGAGTTGGCGATCTTCGGCCCGAGGATCGCGCTCACCGACCAGCGGGTCGCGCGCCAGCAGGTCGTCGCCGTCACGCCCGGCGCCCCGAGGGAAGGCGCCGTCATCGAGGCCCAGCAGGCAGACGACTCGGTGGGGCACCGACCGCATCGGCACCATCGAACACACCGTCAGCGATCCGGTGCGGAAGTTGGCCCGGGTCGGGCGCCCCGCGAGTCGACCGCGGAGCAGGGCCCGGATGTCGGCCAGGCGCAGCTCCCCGGGAGCGGTCGTGTCGGTCGCCATCGCCCCGAGCTCTCGCTGCGCCTGGGCGGGCTGCCAACTGTCGGCCATCGAGACGGCCGTCAACGCCTCGATCCCGTCGGTCAGCGCGCTCAGCCAATGCGCCAGCGGATGGACGCCGACGAGGCGGTCGGTCACCGCAGCGAGCCGGTCGACGTATTCAGCAAAACGGCCGGCCAGGTCGATCTGGCCGCTGCCGACATCGTCGAGCGGCAGCGTGCGGTCGAGCCAGCCGCCCGAATCGGCCGACAACGTCACACCAGCGAGGATCCGGTCCAACCCGAAGCGCCAGGTGTTTTGCACGAAGCTCTGCAGCCCGAAGGGCGCCCGGTGTTGGGCATCGA
>JBAQXA010000056.1:0-11425 GCA_049299195.1 Nocardioides sp. | reverse complement strand
TCCCTGCGCAGGCCCGGGGCTGGGGTCGGCCGGGCTTGACCCGAACGGGCTGCTGGTCCAGGTGGCCACGGCCAGCGCCGTGACCCCCACGAGGGTCAGATGCGGTGTCGCGGCGATCCCTGCGTGCACCACCCCGGCGCCCAGGGCTGCCCCTGCGGCCGCCCCGATGCTCCACCCCGCGTGGAAGCGCGGCATGATCGCGCGGCCGAGTTCGCGCTCGACGTCGGCACCCTCGATATTCATCGCGACATCCCAGACGGCGATGCCGATCCCATAGACCAACAACCCGCCCGCCACGATCGCCATCGCGGTCGCTGGATCCCGGGCCGCGCCGAGACCAAGCGCCGTCGCGCACAATCCCGCAGAGGTGGCGAGCCCACCACCTCGCACCACCGCACGTGTGCCCCAACGCCCAACCAGGGATCCGGTCAGCGGCAAGCCGATCAGGGAGCCGGCAGCGATCGTCAGCAGCAAGAGGCCCAGGGCGGCGTTGGAGATGCCGAGCGTCTCCCGGGCGGTTGGCACGCGGGCGGCCCAGGAGGCAAAGCAGACGGCGTTGAGGGCAAACGACCAGCCGACAGCATTGCGCCGGGCCACGAGCCCGGCTGCACTCACCCGCGGCCCGCAGCGGGCGTCATACGATCTCCGGGCTCCGTGGCGGCATCGACTCCAGCCACGACTGCAAGCCCATCAGCGAGTCCGGGCTCATCGCCAGATCGACCGCGCGATCCCCGATCTCGCACGTCACGACGATGTGATCGGGATAGAGCGACATCCGCTCCTCGCCGGTGGGGCTCCGCCGACTCACATAGGAGAGGCGGCGGCGATCCCACACCTGCTTGGGTCGGGGTGAGAGGGAGAAGATGCGAAACCACTCCAGCGACTCGCCCTGATAGCGCCCGAGCCCCAAGAGCCAGCCGCGCCCGGCTCCAGTGGGCCGGACGCGGTAGGAGACCTCAAAGGTTCCGTGGTTGCGCGAGAGGATGCGCCGTCGTGCAACCAGCGCAAGTCCGTAGGCGATCAGGAGCAGCAGCGCTGCACCGATCGCATCTGCGGTCACTTGCCACCAGGGCACCTGGCTCCTTATGCACGCTCATCTCCGCACCACGCGTTGCGGTGCGTGCCGCGTACCCTACCCCCGATCGGAGGCAGGGTCCCGGCCGATGGGAGCCCAAGGACTCCCCTCTGCGACCACGTCGGGAAGGCGGCCAGTAGGCAGCCTAGGAACCCTTCGCGGCCACCTCGACGCGACCGGTCGCCAAGCGCAACTCGGCGGGGTCGGCATCGGTCGCGGCTTGGAGTTCGTCGAGCCGACTCTGAGCCTCGGCCCGATCGATGTGCGTGGCCAGATCGGCGCGATCGGACAGGATCGAGATGCGGTTGTGCGCCACGGACAAGAACCCGTCACTCACCGCCGCCCGAACCGTGTCGCCACCCACCGCATGGATCTCCACGACGCCGCCATGGAGAACCGAGAGGACGGGTGCGTGGTCGGGAAGGATGCCAATGTCGCCGGCCGCGGTGCGGGCAGAGATCGAGGTGGCCTCGCCCGACCAGACCAGCCGGTCGGCCGCGACCAACTCGACGTGCAGCGTCTTGTCGCTCATGTCACAGGCTCTTCTGGATCTCGTCCCACTTGCGCTCCACGTCATCCAGACCGCCGCACATGAAGAACGCCTGCTCGGCCACGTGGTCGTACTCACCGTCGGCGATCTTGTTGAACGCCTCGACGGTTTCGGTGACCGGGACGGTCGAGCCTTCGATGCCGGTGAACTGCTTGGCAACGTAGGTGTTCTGCGACAGGAACCGCTGGATGCGGCGAGCGCGGTGCACGATGATCTTGTCCTCTTCGGACAGCTCATCGACACCGAGGATCGCGATGATGTCCTGGAGCTCCTTGTTGCGCTGCAGGATCTGCTTGGTGCGGATCGCGCAGTCGTAGTGCTCCTTGCCGATGTATTGCGCATCGAGGATCCGGGAGGTCGAGGTCAGCGGGTCCACCGCGGGGTAGATACCCAGCGACGCGATCTCGCGGGAGAGCTCGGTCGTCGCATCGAGGTGCGCGAAGGTGGTCGCCGGCGCCGGGTCGGTGTAGTCATCGGCCGGCACGTAGATCGCCTGCATCGAGGTGATGGAGTGACCACGCGTCGAGGTGATGCGCTCTTGGAGCACACCCATCTCATCGGCGAGGTTGGGCTGGTAGCCCACCGCGGACGGCATCCGGCCGAGCAGGGTGGAGACCTCAGAACCGGCCTGGGTGAAGCGGAAGATGTTGTCGATGAACAGCAGCACGTCCTGCTTCTGCACATCGCGGAAGTACTCCGCCATCGTCAGCGCCGACAGCGCGACCCGAAGGCGCGTGCCCGGCGGCTCGTCCATCTGACCGAAGACCAGGGCGGTCTGGCCGATAACGCCGGCCTCTTCCATCTCCTGGATCAAGTCGTTGCCCTCACGGGTGCGCTCGCCCACTCCGGCGAACACCGACACACCGCCGTGGTCCTTGGCGACACGGGCGATCATCTCTTGGATGAGCACGGTCTTGCCGACGCCCGCACCACCGAACAGGCCGATCTTGCCGCCCTGCACGTAGGGGGTGAGCAGGTCGATGACCTTGATGCCGGTCTCGAACATGGTGGTCTTCGACTCGAGCTGATCGAAGGCGGGAGCCTTGCGGTGGATGCCCCACCGCTCCTCGACCTTCAGCGTCTCGCCCTCTTTGAGGTTGAGGCACTCACCGAGCGCGTTGAACACGTGTCCCTTGGTGGCATCGCCCACCGGCACGCTGATCGGCTCGCCGGTGTCGGACACCGCGGCGCCGCGCACCAAGCCATCGGTCGGCTGCAGCGAGATGGCGCGGACCATCCCGTCGCCGATGTGCTGGGAAACCTCCAGGGAGAGCGTCTTGGTCTCTCCACCGAGGGTCAGCTGGCACTCCAGCTTGTTGTACATCTCCGGCATCGAGTCGCTCGGGAACTCGACGTCGACGACCGGGCCGATGACTCGGGCGATCCGGCCGACACCGCGGGCACCGGTGGTCGTGGTCTCTTCGATAGTGGCAGTCATGTCTTTCACTCACTCCCCGCTTGGGCATCGGCCAGCGCGTTGACGCCACCGACGATCTCGCTGATTTCCTGGGTAATTCCGGCCTGACGCGCCTGGTTGGCGATCCGGGTGAACTTCTTGATGAGTTCGTCGGCGTTGTCTGTCGCCGACTTCATCGCCTTTTGGCGCGCGGCGAGCTCGGAGGCCGCCGCCTGGAGCAACGCCGCATAGATGCGGCTCTCGATGTACTTCGGCAAGAGCGCATCCAGCACGTCCTCGGGGGACGGCTCGAACTCATAGAGCGGCAGCACGTCTTCCTTGGCGGGAGCTTCCTCGCCTTCGACGACCTCCAGGGGAAGCAGCCGTACGGCGACCGGCTCCTGCACGAGCATCGAGCGGAAGCGCGTGTAGACCAGGTGCACCTCGTCGACGCCACCCTCGCTCGCTTCGGCAAGGAAGGCTTCGATCAGGGCCTCGCCCATTTCGGTGGCCGCTTCATAGGTCGGCTGGTCGGAGAAGCCCTGCCAGCTCCGAGCGATCGCCCGGCTCCGGAAGCGGTAGTAGGCCTCGCCCTTGCGCCCGGAGATGAAGGAGACGATCTCCTTGCCCTCATCCTCGAGCCGCTCGACAAGCCGCTCCCCCTCCTTGATGACGCTGGAGGAGTAGGCGCCCGCCAAGCCGCGGTCGCTGGTGATCAAGAGCACGGCGGCCCGTCGCGGGTTCGCCGGCTCGGTCAACAGCGGGTGGTCGACGTTGGAGAACGTCGCCACCGCCGAGACCGCGCGGGTGAGTTCCCGGGCGTACGGCGCGGCCTGTTGGGCGCGCTGCTGAGCCTTGATGATCCGCGATGCGGCGATCAGTTCCATCGCTCGCGTGATCTTCTTCATCGACTCCGTCGACTTGATCCGCGCGCGATACTCACGCAGAGATACGGCCATGGGTCGACCTCAGCCGCGCTTCTGCTTGACGATCTGCTCCTGCTCGAGCTCCTCGTCTTCCAGGGCGTCCTCCTCGGGCTCGTTGCCCGGCTTGATGGAGGAGCCGTCGGAGGTCTCGAACTGGCCGAGGAACTCGTCGTAGGCCGCTTCCAAGGCCGCGACGCTCTCGTCGGAGACGTCGAGGGAGTCGCGGATGGCATCGAGCAGACCACCGTGCGAGCGGCGCAGGAAGTCCAAGAACTCGTGCTCGAAGCGCAGCACGTCTTCAACCGGGACCGGATCGAGTCGGCCGGAGGTGCCCGCCCACAGCGAGACCGCCATCTCCTGGACCGGGTACGGCGAGTACTGCGGCTGGCGCAGCAGGGCCATGAGGCGACCACCGCGAGCAAGCTGCTGCCGGGAGGCGGCATCGAGGTCGGAGGCGAACATGGCGAACGCTTCCATCGCGCGGAACTGGGCCAGGTCCACCTTCAGCGAGCCGGTGACCTTCTTCATCGCCTTGGTCATCGCCGCGCCGCCCACGCGGGACACCGAGATGCCCACGTCGATGGCCGGACGCTGGTTGGAGGCGAACAGATCGGACTGCAAGAAGATCTGGCCGTCGGTGATCGAGATAACGTTGGTCGGGATGTAGGCCGAGACGTCGTTGGCCTTGGTCTCGATGATCGGCAGGCCGGTCATCGAGCCGGCACCGAGCTCGTCGGAGAGCTTGGCGCAACGCTCCAGCAACCGGCTGTGCAGGTAGAAGACGTCACCCGGGTAGGCCTCGCGGCCCGGCGGACGACGCAGCAGCAACGACACCGCACGGTAGGCCTCGGCCTGCTTGGTGAGGTCGTCAAAGATGATCAGGACGTGCTTGCCGGCATACATCCAATGCTGGCCGATGGCCGAGCCGGTGTAGGGCGCGAGGTACTTGAAGCCGGCCGAGTCCGAAGCCGGGGCGGCAACGATCGTGGTGTACTCCAACGCGCCGGACTCTTCGAGGGCGCCGCGCACCGAAGCGATCGTGGAGCCCTTCTGACCGATCGCGACGTAGATGCAGCGCACCTGCTTGGTCGGATCGCCGGAGTCCCAGTTCTGCTTCTGGTTGATGATCGTGTCGATCGCGATCGTCGTCTTGCCGGTCGCGCGGTCGCCGATGATCAGCTGACGCTGGCCACGGCCGATCGGGGTCATCGAGTCGATGGCCTTGATGCCGGTCGCCAGCGGCTCGTGCACCGACTTGCGCTGCACCACGGTCGGCGCCTGGAGCTCCAGGGCACGACGCGCTTCGGCAGCGATCTCGCCGAGACCGTCGATCGGGTTGCCCAGCGGATCGACAACGCGGCCCATGAAGCCGTCGCCGACCGGCACCGACAGGATCTCGCCGGTGCGGCGCACGGGCTGGCCCTCTTCGATGCCTTCGAAGTCGCCCAGGATGACCACGCCGATCTCGCGGGTGTCGAGGTTGAGGGCGATACCCAAGGTGCCGTCCTCGAACTCGAGCAGCTCGTTGGCCATCGCCGAGGGGAGCCCGGCCACCCGCGCAATGCCGTCACCGGCCTGGGCGACGGTGCCCACCTCCTCCACGGAGGCCGCGCTGGGCTTGAAATCCTCGACGTAGCGATGCAGCGCGTCGCGGATCTCCTCGGGCCGAATCGAAAGCTCGGTCATCTGTTGTTCCTCACTCTTCCTTGACTAGCTCTGGAGCCGGCTCAGCCGGCAAGTCTGCGACCGGCCTCAGCCAGTCGACTCGAAACGGTTCCGTCGATCACGTCGTCCCCGATTTCAACGGAGATGCCGCCGAGGACAGCGGGATCGACCACCACGTTGAGGTGCACTGCGTGGCCATAGCGCGTGGCGAGCGCCGCGGCCAGCCGTTCGGCGTGGGCGGAGCTCAGGGGGCGGGACACCCGCACGGTGGCCACCCCTTCGCCGCGAACCGAGGCCGCGACGTCCTGGTAGGCCGCCAGGGCTGCGAGCGGGTTGCGATAACCGCCACCCAAGGACTGCGTGGCCAGCGCAACCGTGGCCGGATGCGCCTTGCCGTCGAGCAGATCACGCACCAGACCGGCTCGGTCTGAGACCGAGCGGGCTGAGTCGGTGAGCGCATCGCGCAGCGTCGGGTTGGCTCGCACCGCCTGGGCGAATGCGAACAACTCGTCGGCCACCACGGTGGAGCGATCGCCTGCCGAGCGCACCTGGGCGATCTCGGAGAGCCGCTCGACGGCGTCGGGCAGGTCCCGGGATCCGGTCCACCGTCGGCCGACTGCGGAGCCGAGCACCGCGCGGGCAGCGTCGCTGACCTTGCCGGCCAGCAGCCCGTCCATGACGCCCTGCTTGGCTTCGGCGGCCACCGAGGGGTCGGTCACGAGCCGGCGCAGGCTGACCTGCTCACGCAGTAGCTGCGCCAGCGCGTACAACTCCCCGCCCAGTGTGGCCAGATCGCCCGTCGTCGAACCGAGCTCCTGGGTCAAACCAGCCAGGGCGTCACCGGAAGCACCGCGCAGATCCATCAGGCTCCCTTGCCTTCACCGGCCGCAGCGCTGTCGGCCTCAAGGTCGGCGAGGAAACGCTCGACCACGCGGGCCTGGCGCTCGTCGTCGTCCAGGCTCTCGCCCACGATGCGCCCGGCCAACGTCGTGGCCAAGGTGCCGACCTCACCGCGAAGCGAGGTCACCGCATGCTGCCGATCGGCTTCGATCTGCGCGTGGGCGTGGGCGACGATCCGGTCGTGCTCGACCTGGGCCTGCTTCTTGGCGTCGGCGATGATCGCCGTGCCCTGCTCGCGGGCTTCATCGCGCAGGCGATTGGCTTCGTGACGTGCGTCTGCCAACTGGCCCTTGTACTCATCTTCGGCGGCCCGTGCGCTCGCCTTGGCCGAAGCGGCCTCGGCGAACTGCTGCCGAATGGCATCCTGCCGGCGCTCCATGGCGCTGTTGATCGGCGGAATGACGTACTTGGCCAGCAGGAAGAACAGCACCGCAAACGCGATGAACTCGAGGACGAACGTGAAGTCGGGGACGAGGAAGTTGGACGTCCCGCCCTCTTCTTCAGCCGCCTGCACGAGCGCATTCATTGAGATGCTCATCGTTGGTTCCCGTCTGTGGTCAGGTCGTGAGACTGAGTGTTCGCTTCGGTCACTTGAGGACGAAGACGAACAGCGCCATGAAGGCCAAGTTGATGAAGAACATCGCCTCGACCAGACCCACGGTCAGGAAGAAGATCGTCTGCAGGCGACCCTGCGCCTCGGGCTGGCGAGCCACGCCCTCGATGTAGGAAGCGCCGGCAAGGCCATCGCCAATGCCGGCACCGATGGCACCGCCGGCGAGAGCCAGTCCGCCGCCGATAAAGGCGCCGGCCGCAGAGATTGCATCGGGAGTTGTAGCCACTGTTTCTCCTTGGTCTTGCACCCCGTGAGGTGCCTGTTGTTTTACCTATTGCCCGCGCTCGCGCGCGGAAGTCTTATGCGTGAGCAGGTGCCGAGTCTTTGCTGGCCTGCTCGTCGGCCTGCTGATCGGTGTGGGCATCATCGTGATCATCGTCGTGCCCGTGCCCCTGCACCATCGAGAAGTAGAGGACGGTCAGCAGCGCGAAGATGAAGGCCTGAATGACGCCGATCACCATGTCGAAGGCCTTCCACGCAATGTTGGCTGCGGGGAGCATGACCCAGCCGAGCTTGAAGGGCAGCGTGGCCAGCATCGCGATCAACGAGAGCATGATGCCGCCGGCAAAGATGTTGCCGAAGAGTCGCAGGGCCAGCGTGATCGGCTTGACCAGCTCTTCGAGGATGTGCAGCAAGGTGAAGAAGAACCGCACCGGGTAGTCGATCGCCTTGTTGGGGAACATCTCTTCGGGAATCAGGTGCTTGAAGAAGCCGCCGAGCCCCATCTGCCTGACTCCGTAGACCCACACGCTCACGATCGTGATCGCCCCGAGGGCGTAGGTGAGGTTGGTGTCCGCGGTCGGCGCCGGGGTTAGGTGAGTGTCGTTGTTGAGCTTCGTCGGCATCAGCTCAAGCCAGTTGGCAAACAGGATGAAGAAGAACAACGAGATCGCCAGCGGGGCGACGTAGGGGTGCACCTTGCCCAAGTTGTCGACCACTTGCTTGTTGACCTGCTCGACGATGGTCTCCCAGAGAAGCTGCATCTTGCTCGGCACGTGATCCTCGGGATCGCGCGTCAGGTAGTTGCGGGCGACGAACCCCAGGATCAGGACCAGCCCACCAGCCAGCAGGGTGCTGATGACGGTGTCGAGGTTGAAGCCCATGCCGAACAGTTCGTAGCGAACGTGGTGTCCGATGTGGATCTCACGCTCGGCCAGGGTGATCACGCCGTTCATGCGCTCTTCAGCTCCTTCAACAACGGGACGCTGGTCATCACCAGCGCGATCAGACGGAAGATGGCCAGGCCGAGAAGCGTGCCGATGCCCATCGGCCACAGCTTCACCGCGATAACCACAGCGACGATGGTCAAAACAAGCAGGCGAACAAACGTGGAAGCGGCCAGTTGGTTGCGGGTCACCTCACGACCGGAGCTGATCACCTTCAGCAGCCAGTACTCCGTCACCAGGTGGTTGATGAGACCGAGCCCGACGCCGATAGCCAGCGCAAATCCAAGGACCGGCTTCCCGAGCGGCCACAGGATCCAGACTGCAGCGACCATGAGGACGAGCGCGACGGTCACGGTCTTGCGCTGATCGCGCAGGACCCTGAAGACGCTCGGCCGCTCCGGCACGGACTCGTCCGCGGCGGCGGCAGGCTGGTCAACACTCATGGCAGTCACCGGCTCTTAGCCTCGCAGCGCCGCTCGGACGCGGACCCAGAAGGCGACTCCAGCCAAGGCGATGCCACAGAAGATGCCCACCAACGTGAAGGCTGGGCTGGTGTGGGCCGCCCTGTCGGCGAGGAGACCGAGCACCATGCCGCCGACAACTCCCGCGACGAGGACACCACCGAGGCCGATGAGATGCCGACCGGTGAGCTGCCCTGGAGCCGGGTTCGCGCCCGACGGGTCGCTGAACTCGGGAGAGTGCTGGGGGTCGGTGTCATCGGCCATCCATCGAGGTCGCTTTCGCACGATTGCGCCGGAGTCTGATCGAGCTCACCGCAGGGGCTTTCGCTCCCCGAGAGTTGCTCCCAAATCCGCTCTGGCGTGGCTGGGACGCTACCACAATCCGACCCAAGGTCCGCCATCGTGACTGCCCGCTCCTTCGCCCTCGCCAACCAGCTTGTGAAAATTAGCACAAGCTGTCTGCCGGGCCGAAATCGCGCTCACTCTCCCCCGTCGCGCACTGCCTGGAACCACCGGCTCCAGGTCCGCTTCGCCCGCCACCTACGGAGCCGCGCAGCGACCTGCACCAGCTAGTGAGGTGCCGCCTCAGCCGGCTCCGGTTCCACCGGGTGGTTGGGGCGATGGATGATCGGAATGACGACCGTGGCCACGAGGGTGACCACCACCATCGCCAGGAGCGTCCACCACGTCCGGGTGCCGCCATACAGACTGGCGATCACGGTGCCGTAGCCGACCAGGCCGGCCCAGGTCCACATCACCAGGACGGCGCGGCGATGCGAGTGGCCGATCTCCAACAAGCGGTGGTGCAGGTGCTGCTTGTCGGGCTGGAAGAAAAGTTGGCCACGGCGAGTCCGCCGGACCACGGCCAAGCCCAGATCCATCAACGGAACGATGAGGATCGCGATGGGGATCGAAACCGGCATGAGCAGGCCCATCCAGCGCAGGCCCGCGACGGTGTTGTCCTGGACGAAGACGGCCGGGTCGAACTGTCCGGTGAGACTGACGGCAGAGGCTGTCAGCACCAGGCCGAGCAGCATCGATCCGCTATCACCCATAAAGATCCGCGCCGGGTGGAAGTTGTGAGGCAGGAAGCCGACGCACACCCCCGCCAGCGCGGCGCTGAGCAGCGCGCCGGTGATCGCCAGGGTCAGTTGGTCGAGGTTGGCCAGTTGGTAGCAGAAGACGAAGAACGCCGTGGCGCCAATCCCGACTACACCGGCGGCCAAGCCATCGAGTCCGTCGACGAAGTTCACGGCGTTGACGGTCGCCACGACGGCGAAGACGGTGAGGAGGGTCGACTGATCCGGCGTGAGCCCGATCAACAGCCCATCGGGGAGCACGAAGAAGTTGTATTGGATGCCGAACCAGACCAAGAGTCCGGCGGCGATGATCTGGGCGCCCAGTTTGGTCAGCGCGTCTAGCTCCAAGATGTCGTCGACCACACCGACCGCGCACAGCACCCCGCCGGCGATCAACACGTTGCGGGCGTCGTTGAAGACGAACTCCTGGCTCCCCGAGAGGAACGGCAGTTCGCGAGCCACCAAATAGGCCGCGATCAGCCCGCCATACATCGCCAGACCGCCGAGGTAAGGGACCGGCTCGTCGTGGACATCGCGGTCACGCACCCCGGCCACCGCACCTGAGCGCAGCGCGATCTCGCGGGCGATCACCGTCAGGAGATAGGTGACCGCTGCCGCGACCAGGAAGACGAGGAGGTACTCACGCACCGGGTTCGGGTCCCTCGTCGGAAAGCGGACAGCCCAGCGGAGTCAGCACGTCGTTGAGCCGCCCAATCGCCAGTGCCCCCGCGCGAAGCAGCCGCGGCTCGGGTCCGGTCGCGTCGATGATGGTGGACGACGCGGCCCCCGGGCTCGGACCGGCATCGAGGATGGCGCTGACCGACTCCCCCAACATCGCCATGGCCTCATCGGCCGTCGTCGCCGCCGGCTCCCCGGTCAGGTTGGCCGAGCTCACGGCAAGGGGGCCGGTGCGAGCCAAGACCGCCAACGCGATCGGGTGATCGGGCATCCGCAAGGCCACGGTGCCGTAGGTCTCCCCCAGGTCCCAACGCAGGCTGGCCTGCTGGTTGCACACGACCGTGAGCGCTCCCGGCCAGAACTCGGCGACCAGGGCGCGTGCGTAGTCCGGGACGTCAGTGGCCAGCGCGTCGAGGGTGGAGACGGCGGAGACGAGAACCGGGGGCGGCGCTTGGCGGCCCCGACCCTTGGCATCGAGCAGGTCCTGGACCGACTCGGGGTCGAACGCATCGGCGCCCACGCCATAGACAGTGTCGGTGGGGAATACGATGAGTTGACCCCGGTGGATCGCCATCGCCGCCGCAGCGACCGCCTCGGCCTGCTCGTCCTCGGTCGAGGTGGCGTAGCGCTTTGCGGTCATCGTGGCTCTCGTGCGGGGTCTCGGGGCGGGGTCTGGGGGCGGCTGCTGGTGGCTATCGTGCCAGCCGCGCGGTGGTGTAGCGCGGACGCCCCGCGAGGTCGGCGTGATCGCGGATCTCCAGCCAACGCCCGGACTCAGCCAGCAGCGCGGGCACAAGCTCACCTTGCACATCGGCGTGCTCGGTCCCGACGACCCCGCCGGGGCGCAGGAGGTATGCCGCCCGCTCAATCACCACGCGAAGCGCGGCCAGGCCGTCATCACCGGAGAACAGTGCGA
>JBAQXA010000055.1:0-3470 GCA_049299195.1 Nocardioides sp. | reverse complement strand
GCACCACACAGAGGCGGGAAGGAGCCCGGTCATGCAAGGCAAGCAATACGTCCTCGCGATCGACCAAGGCACCACCAGCACCCGGGCGATGATCATCGATCATGCGGGGTCGGTGGTCGCCGCGGAGCAGATCGAGCACGAGCAGATCTTCCCGAGGGCGGGCTGGGTCGAGCACGACCCCGCGGAGATCTGGGCCAATACGCGCCAGGTCATCGGTGGGGCGTTGGCGCGGGCCAACCTCAACAGCGGCAACATCGCCGCGGTCGGCATCACCAACCAGCGCGAAACCACCGTGGTGTGGGACCGCCGCACCGGCGAGCCGGTCCACCACGCGATCGTTTGGCAGGACACCCGCACCCAAAAGATCTGCGACGAGTTGGCAGGCACCGAGGGACCCGACAAGTACCGCCAGGTCTGCGGCCTGCCGCTGGCGACGTACTTCTCCGCCCCCAAGGTGCGCTGGATCCTCGACAACGTCCCGGGCGCACGCGAGCGCGCCGAGGCCGGCCACCTGCTGTTTGGGACCACCGACTCCTGGGTTGTGTGGAACCTGACCGGAGGCGCCGAGCACGGCGGAGTCCACGTCACAGACGTCACCAACGCGAGCCGGACCATGCTGATGGACCTGCGCACGCTGCAGTGGGATGAGCGGATTGCCGCGGAGATCGGCATCCCGCTGTCGATGCTGCCCGAGATCCGCAGCAGCTCGGAGGTCTATGGCGTCTGCCATCCGGGGGTGCTCAAAGGCACCCCGGTTTCCGGCGTCCTCGGCGATCAACAGGCCGCCACGTTTGGGCAGGCGTGCCTGGCCAAGGGCATGGTCAAGAACACCTACGGCACCGGCAACTTCATGCTGCTCAACACCGGCGGCGAACCGGTCTTGTCCAACAACGGCCTGCTGACCACGGTCTGCTACCGGCTCGGCCAGGAGGACCCGGTCTACGCGCTGGAGGGTTCGATCGCGGTCAGCGGCTCGCTGGTGCAGTGGGTCCGCGACAACCTGGGGCTCATCGATTCCGCCGCCGACATCGAGCGGTTGGCCGCGACCGTGGCCGACAACGGCGGCTGCTATGTCGTGCCCGCCTTCTCAGGGCTGTTCGCCCCCTATTGGCGCTCCGATGCGCGCGGAGTGATCGTCGGCCTGACCCGCTTCGTCAACAAGGGCCACATCGCTCGGGCCGTCCTGGAGGCGACCGCCTTCCAGACCCGCGATGTGATCGACGCAATGAACGCCGACTCCGGCGTGCCGCTCACCGAGCTCAAGGTCGATGGCGGCATGGTCGGCAACGAGCTGCTCATGCAGTTCCAGGCCGACCTGCTCGGGGTTGACGTGGTGCGGCCCCGGATCGCGGAGACCACCGCTCTCGGTGCCGCGTATGCCGCGGGGCTGGCCGTGGGCTATTGGGCCTCGACCGATGAGATCACCGCCAACTGGCAAGAGGGCAAGCGGTGGACGCCCCAGATGGACACGGCCACCCGGGAGCGGCTCTATCGCAGCTGGCAAAAGGCGGTCACCAAGTCGCTCGACTGGGTCGACGCCGACACCGAGTAGTCGCGCCGACCTCGGAGCGATTGGCCGGAGCGAACGGCTCAGACCAGTCCGGCAGCAGCCGCGGCCGCGTCGACGTCGGCGTCGATCACGGTGGCGCCGATGCCCGTGTCACCAGCACCGGCGGCGGCATGCCCCTCCAGGGCTGTCGCGGTGTCCTTGAGGCCGTGGCCGGTGACGGTGATCGCGAGGGTGCATCCCGCGTAGGACTCCCCCGCCGCCAACTCCTGCAGCAGCCCGGCAACCCCGGCCGCCGAGGCGGGCTCGACGAAGACTCCGTCGCGGCGGGCCAACTCGCCCTGAGCCGCAAGGATCTGCTCGTCGGTGACCTTGGCAAAGCGGCCGCCGGACTCGTCGCGCGCCGCTTCGGCCAGCGCCCAGGACGCGGGATTGCCGATCCGAATCGCGGTCGCCTTCGTCTCGGGGTTGGCTACGGGCGCCCCTTCGACCAGCGGTGCTGCACCGGCCGCCTGGAAGCCCCGGATCACCGGCCGCTTCGTCGCGCGTCCGGCGGCGGCATACTCCGACCAGCCCAGCCAGTAGGCCGCGATATTGCCGGCGTTGCCGACCGGGAGGAGGTGGAAGTCCGGCGCATCGCCCAGGAAATCCACGATCTCGAAGGCCGCCGTCTTCTGCCCCTGAAGGCGGGCGGGATTGACCGAGTTGACCAGCGCCACGGGGTAGCTGACGGCCAAGCCGCGCGCGATCTCCAGGCAGTCGTCGAAGTTGCCGCGCACCATGATCACCTGGGAGCCGTGCATGATCGCTTGAGCCATCTTGCCGGCGGCGATCTTGCCCTCCGGCACGAGCACGATGGGGGTGATCCCAGCCTTGGCGGCATACGCGGCCATCGAGGCCGACGTGTTGCCAGTCGAGGCGCACACCACCGCGCGCGAGCCCTCATGGACGGCCAACGACAGAGCCGTGGTCATGCCGCGGTCCTTGAAGGACCCCGTGGGATTGTTCCCCTCCACCTTGAGCCAAACCTGACCGCCGGTGAGCCCCGAAAGCCACCCCGAATGGACCAACGGAGTGCCGCCCTCACGCAGCGTGATCGCCGGCATGTCCGCCGGGAGGTCCAGCAGGTCGCGGTACTCCTCGATGACCCCGCGCCATTGGTGGCGCACGGCCGGCACGCTGGGGACGGCGTTCACTCGCTCTCTCCTTCTACTCGC
Organism: Nocardioides sp.; assembly: GCA_049299195.1. Lineage (GTDB taxonomy): Bacteria > Actinomycetota > Actinomycetes > Propionibacteriales > Nocardioidaceae > Nocardioides. Next base: position 746 of record JBAQXA010000055.1, on the reverse strand, counting down.
ATCACCGACGAGACATCGCGCACGATGTCCATCGTCCGCAGCGCCGCCACCGTGGCGCTGAGTTGGGCATCGGTGGCCGCGTGGGAGACGACCACGAGTTGCGCCTCGGCGTCGCGCCCCTCCTGCCGCACCGTCTTGATCGACACCCCATGCTCGGCAAACACCGTCGCAACGGCGGCCAGCACGCCCGCGCGGTCGGCGACGTCGATCTGCACGTGATAGCGGGTGACGGTGTTGCCCATGCTCAACACCGGTCGCTCGGCGTAGGCCGATTCGCCCGGGCCGCGACCGCCGGTCAGTCGATTGCGTGCCACGGTGACGAGGTCACCCAAGACGGCACTTGCGGTCGGCGATCCACCGGCCCCCGGGCCATAAAACATGAGTTGCCCGGCCGCCTCGGACTCCACGAAGACCGCGTTGTAGGCGCCGTGCACCGATGCCAGCGGGTGCGAGCGGGGGATCATCGCCGGGTGGACGCGCACCGAGACGGCGCCGCCCTTGAGTTCGCAGATCGCGAGCAGCTTGACGACCGATCCCATCTCGGCTGCCGAGCGGACATCTCCCGCGCTGACCTCGGCGATCCCCTCGCGATAGACATCGGCCGCGCTGACCCGCGTGTGGAAGGCCAGCGAGGCGAGGATCGCCGCCTTCGCGGCGGCGTCGAAGCCGTCGACGTCGGCGGTGGGGTCGGCCTCGGCATACCCCAGCTCCTGCGCCTCGGCGAGGGTCTCCTCATAGCCGGCGCC
>JBAQXA010000054.1:0-2179 GCA_049299195.1 Nocardioides sp. | reverse complement strand
GGTGCCACCAGGTGGCACCAAACAACCCCACAACGACGCGTACGCCACGCCCGACCGCTCGCTCCACGCCCGCGCCACCCCGGCACCCATTCACGGCGCCCATTCACGGGGAGCAGTCCCAGGGGCTAACGTGACGCCCCACAGACTCGACGGGTGACCAAGGAGCGGCCAGCATGCGCATTCTCTTCGCCGACAAGCTCGACCAGAAGACCGTCGACGACCTCACGGCCCATGGCCACGAGTGCGTGCTTGAGCCGACCCTCACCCCCGATGACCTGCCCGGCCGCATCGGCGGCGTCGAGGTGCTCGTCGTGCGCAGCACGAAGGTCCCCCGTGTGGTCTTCGAGGCCGCCGACCGGCTCGTGCTCGTCATCCGCGCTGGGGCCGGCACCAACACCATTGATTGCGAGGCGGCCAGCGAGCGTGGGGTCTTCGTCTGCAACGTGCCCGGCCGCAACGCCGCAGCGGTGGCCGAGCTGACGATGGGGCTGCTGCTCGCGATCGACCGCCGGATCGTCGACAACACCGTCGACCTGCGGGAGGGCCGCTGGAACAAGGCCAGCTACGGCAAGGCCGAGGGCGTCCTCGGCGCCACGATGGGCATCATCGGGTTTGGGTCGATCGGCCAGCTTGTGGCCGAGCGGGCCGCGGCGTTCGGCATCCACGTGCAGACGGTGGCGCGAGCCGGCGCCTCTGCCCGAGTCCAGCGGCGTGCCGACGAGCTCGGCGTCCACCTGTGCGAGTCGCTCGACGACGTGCTCGCAACCTCCGACATCGTGTCTCTGCACGTGCCCGGCCGCCCCGAAAACAAGGGCCTGGTCGACGCGGCTTTCCTCGCCAAGATGCGGCCCGGCGCGATCCTCCTCAACACCGCGCGCGGAGACGTCGTCGACGAGCCCGCGCTGTTGGCCGCTCTCGATGCCGGGCGGATCCGCGCCGGCCTCGATGTGTATGCCGGCGAGCCAGGCTCCGGCACCGGCGCCTTCGAGTCGACGCTTGCGCGTCATCCCGCGGTCATCGGCACGCACCACATCGGCGCGTCGACCAACCAGGCGCAGCGCGCGATCGCCCAGGGCGTCACCGAACTCGTCGATGCCTTCATGGCGGGCGAGCCGCGCCATTGCGTCAACCTCGCCCCCGAGCGGTTCGGCAGCTTCGCCCTCACCGTGCGCCACCTCGACCGGGTCGGAGTGCTCGCCAAGATCCTCGATCGGCTCAGCGCCGAGGGCCTCAACGTGCAGCACATGGAGAACCAGGTCTTCGCGGGCGGCGAGGCCGCGGTCGCGTTTATCGACATCCAGGGCGACCCCACCGAAGCGGTGGTCGCCGCGATCCGCGCGCTGCCCGACGTGCTCGGAGTGTCCGTGGTCGAGCTCGCCCAGGAGTCCGCGTGAGTGCGGTGCGCCCCTTTGCGGGCCGGCTCGTGCGCGCCGAGCGCGCCCAACAGACCGTGCGGTCGCTCTCGCACTCCCAAGACGAGTCCGGGGTCGACCTGCTCGGCGTCGGCTATGAGGACAGCGCCTATGGCGACCCGGCCGCGGCGGTCTATGTCTATCGGCAGGCGCAGGGCGGGGCGGCCTACACCGGACTCTTCGTCGATGTGGCGGTCTCGGCGATCGCCGCCGGGCTGGTGCGCGCCCACGAGGCGGTCGACCAACTCCGCGTGGATGCGCTGATCTGGCACCACGCGAAGCGCCCCGGGCCGCCGATGCCGGTGAAGCTGCTGCAGCAACCCGGACCGCGTCTGCGTCAGGTCTTGGCGGAGGCCGAAGCGCGCGAGCCGCTGCTCGACTTCCCCGGCCCCCTCGGCTTCCAGCAGACGATCTGGCGGGTGGAGGAGGGTGCCGACGAACTGCTCGCCGAGCTCACCGAGAGCACGCTCTATATCGCTGACGGGCATCACCGCACCGCCGCCGCACTCGCCGAGTGGGAGCAGGGCGATCGGCCCGACGAGGCCGCACTGATGTGCGTCGTCTATCCGCTCGACGCGCTGGTCCTCTCGGCCTTCCACCGGCGGGTGCCGGGGCGCGTCGACCCCGACGCGCTGGTTGCGCTGGCTGGCGAGACCTACTCGGTGCTTGAGGCCGACGCGATCCCGGAGCCCGACATCGGCCGCCTCGGGATGTATGCCGGGGGCCGCTGGTTTGTGCTCACCGGCGGCCCAACGGCCCGTGGGGTT
>JBAQXA010000053.1:0-1702 GCA_049299195.1 Nocardioides sp. | reverse complement strand
ACTCTGCCGCAAGGGGGCCCTCCGGATTTGCCAGCATGCGAAGGGTCACGGTCACGATGCGGTCCGGTCACCCCTGCTGGTCAGCTCAGGACGGTCCGAGCGGAAACCATCCGTGGACCCAGTCCCCACGCGCGCCATGAGCCATCTGGGTAGCGACAGAGCGTCAGGAAGAGCATTCCGCGGATGTTGAATGAGGCGAAGGTCTGGGCGGTGCCGACAACCTCCGGCACGAACCGCACAACCGCTATCTCGGTTGGTCGGTCGACGGCGTAGTAGACCTTGGACGCGATGGACATGTCGGTGAGGAGGTCTGTGGCCCACTGGAAGTCGCCCCAGGCTTCAGGAGCGTGTGTCAGCCACGTCAGTTCTTCATGGTGCTGACGGGGATCGAGCACGGCGAGCCACCAAAGGGCAGCAACCTGAAGGGGCTCTGTGAGGTTGGCACCCTGCGTCAGCGCAGCCAACGGCGAGTCGTCGGGGTCCGCCGTCACGTAGGCGGGGAAATCGCTGAAAGGCCCGTCCTCTTCAAGGAGTTGATTGGCCATGTTCGCGAACGTCGGCACTGTCGTGGCCAGCGAAGCCAAGAGTTCGGATGGGCTGGCAACCGGATTGCTCCGACGCGCGGCGTCTGCACGAACTGCCGCCACGGTTGGCTCTCGGTCAAGTGCGAGCAACTCGAGCAGATAGTCCTCAGGATGCACAGCCTTCACGCCGTAGGGACGGCATGCAGAATCCGGGAAGTCATCGAGATTGAACGTCACGATGACATCGGCGTCGCTGGCGATGGCTGCCGCGAGGACGTGCCGGTCCTTGGGATGGCACTCGAGTTCCTCGATGAGGTGCTCGAAGCCGACGACAGCGGCTTCAGGGAAGGCTTGCCGCATCGCGTTCAGGCGCCGGTCTGCCCGCTCTGGGTCGAGATCGAGTTTGCCAGTGAGCGCCCGGCGGGTTTCCTCCAGGATCTCGTCACTCCACCTCAGCTCCAGAAGTTCTCTCTCACCCAAGGTCAGAAGAAGGCTGGCGAGGTTGTATGGAACGAGAACGCAAGCGTCCAGGACTGCTCGCCGACTCACCTGGTCGAAACGACCTGATCGTCGCTCCCCGTTGCCGTCCGCTCGAACTCGGCCATTCCGGCCGCCCGGCGTACGGCAGCTGACTCAATGAACCGGTTGATCGACGCCAGGCTGATCCGCCGGTGCGAACCCGGCTGCGCGAACTCGAGCAGACCGTCATCACACATCTTCACAACCGTTGGTCGGCTGACGTGAAGGAGCTCAGCCGCCTGTCCCGTGGTGACGAATGAGTCAAGTCGAGTGACAGCCACGTCATGGCCCGCCGCAAGTTCATCGATCACCGTGAGGATCGCCCGCCTGAAGGGCTCGGTCACTTCCAGACTCTCGGAGCCGACGCGAAGGACAGCGCCCGGCCGTATCAGTGCCGCACGCACTCGCTCAGCGTCTGGGCTGCTTATCGCCTGGTTGGTCGTCTGACTCATGATCCAAGCGTAAACGCAAAACGCAAGAAACGAAAGGCGTGTCTTGCTTGGCGGCAACAGGCCAGAGGCGCCGAACGCTCTGTCATGCCGCTGAGTGCGAGAGCCCCCCGCAGGATGCCGAGCACGATCAGGTGACGCGAGGATGCGCCCTTGACCGAGGGCGCTCATCCCAACTGGCGTCTGGCTGCGATGTATTGGGAATAGACG
>JBAQXA010000052.1:0-2851 GCA_049299195.1 Nocardioides sp. | reverse complement strand
GCTCTTCGCGGTCTCCTCGGCCTTGGGCTCCGACCCGCTGCGCTCTGTGTTGACCGGCGGCGACGACCACGCGCTGTTGGCAACCTTCCCGGCCGACGCCGAACTGCCCCGGGAGTGGCGGCGAATCGGCCGGGTCGACGAGGGGAGCGGGGTCACCGTTGACGGCGTGCCTTACGAGGGCGCGGGGGGCTGGACGCACTTCTGAGGTGGGGCGCGGGCGCTGCGCGTTGGGCGGGGCGGTGACTGCGCGGCATACCGGGGGGGGCTGGCGGGTCTGGGGTGGTCAAAAACCGGGCGCGGAGTCGCCGCGGTCGTCCCTAGACTGCGCGACATGTCAACGGCAGCGAACCCTGGCCTTGCGGCGCGCGATGCCGAGGACGCGCTCGATCTGATCGTGCGCGGCCAGGCGGACCCGGGCACGGCGTGTGCCTATCTCGGGACCGAGCGCGACGGCGTGCTTGCCGAGCTTGAGGCGCTGGTTCCGCCCTGGGGCGAGACGCTGCGCGTGATCCGCGACGAGCGCGGGGTGGCTGCGGTGTCGGTCGTCGACTGGGATGTGGAGACGGGGCGTGCCTGGATCCACGGACCCTGGGCGCGCGACGACGACGCGTGGGCGGCTTCGGCGCGGCGCCTGGTCGAGGAGATGATCGCGCGGACGCCGACGGAGGTGTCTGACTACGAGATCTCCGCCTCGCCGGTGCACGGGCGCATGGCTGAGTTGGCCGCCGAGTTGGGGTGGGGTCGTAGCGACATCAACATCGCTTACGTCACCCGCGGCGCGGGGGACGGGTTGAAGGACTTGTCGAAGGGCTTGTCGGAGGACGAGTCGAGCGGTGGGCCGACTGGTTGGCCGACCGACGAGGAGGGCGTGCGGGCCGCGACCCCTGACGATCTGGCCGACATCGATCCGCTGCACCAAGCGGCGTTCCCAGGCACTTATGCCACCGCACGTGCGCTCCTCGCCGACGAGGAGCGACTGACGTTACGTCTCGACGTGGACGGTGAGTTCGCTGGCTACGCCTCGGCCGAGATCCAACCCGATGGTGCGGGCTACCTCGACTTCATCGCCATCGTGGCGGCGTACCGCGGCCGCAGCCTGAGCAAGCCGCTGCTCGCCGCGATCTGCCGCCGCATCCTCGCCGCCTCGACTAGCGCGAGCGTCAGCCTGACGGTCAAGGAGTCCAACCACGCGGCGGTTGCGCTTTATGAGAGCTTCGGCTTCGTCCGTGATGCGGAACTTGTTGGCTATCGCAACGCGCCTTACACGGGGTAGCGCATACGGGGTGGTTGCGGCGGACGGTCGGCCCGGGGCGGGCGTCATACGCGTTCACCGCGAAGGCGGTCGGGGGCGGCCCAGCGAGAGCCACTGATCGACGGCGCCCACGGCAAGAGCGGACGCGTTTGTTGGCGCCGCGTGTAGTGGAAAAGGCAAACCCCGCGACCGGGGCCGCGGGGTTTGGGAAGTCTGAGGCTGAGGTCAGCAGCAGGGGGTCAGCGAGTGACCTTGCCGGCCTTGATGCAACCGGTGCACACGTTGAGGCGCTTGGGGGTGCCGTTGACGACGGCGCGGACCCGCTGGATGTTCGGGTCGAACCGGCGCTTGGTGATCTTGCGCGACCACGGGCGGTTGTTGCCGAAGCCCGGCTTCTTGGCGCAGATGTCGCAGACGGCGGCCACTGGTAACTCCTCGGTGCGTGATTTCAAGACATGAGGTCGCCACGGCGGTGAGCGGGGCAACCGAAGAAGGATATCCGACCCTTGCTCAGACACCCAATCCGCCCGCCGCTGCCCCGGTGTGGCTCTGGAGTCACTGGGTAACGCTGCGGCGCGGGCCGCCTGTGTGTCGCTTGTGGGTCGAGCACTCGGCCTACGGGCGACCTTAGCGGTGTCTACGCGCGACAGGGTGCCGCCGAATGAGGAGGCTCTGCTTCCGGTGCGGTGTGTGGTTGTTCCGGGGCGCCGCTCGCGTCGGCATGCGCGTGGTCCCCGCTCGCCGCATGCGTCGGCATACGCGTGGCTGCTTCACTCGCCGAGGCATCGGCGTACGGGCGGCTGCTCCACCCGCACCATGCGCCGACATGCGCGTGGTGTCCGCTCGCCCCCTGTGTCGGCATAAGCGTGGCTGCTCGGGGGCGCCGCTCGCGTCGGCATACGTGTGGTCCCCGGTCGCCGCATACGCCGTCGTGGTTGTCCGCTCGACCCATGCGGCGTCATACCCCCGCTCTCATTCGTCACTCCCGTCACACCGGGCAGGCAAAGCTGGCGCTTAGCCCGGGAAGTTTTGCCTGCTGGCCGTGCAATTTGACGGCCAACCGGGGAAACCGGCCGGTCAGGCCGACCCCCGGGGGGTGGGGGGAGGGGCGCCGTTAGGGTGTGGCGGTGGAACAGGTGCGTGGCGGCGGCATCTCCGAGGCAGTGATCGCCCGGTTCGTCGATGTTGCCACCGACGCCCTCGCGGCGGCTCGCGAGGAGATCGACGCGCTCAACGTCTACCCCATCCCCGACGGTGACACCGGCACCAACATGTTCCTCACCATGTCGGGTGCTCGCGAAGCACTCCAACAGGCCATGGGTGAGGGCCGGGGCACCGCCGAGACCCTTCGAGCGTTCACCCGCGGCGCCTTGCTCGCGGCCCGCGGCAACTCCGGGGTGATCCTCAGCCAACTCCTCAGCGCACTCGTCGACCGGATCCTCAGCGCCCGTCCCGGCGAGCGCAATGCCGCGGTGATGGCCGCAGCCATCTCGGCGGCCACCGATGCGGCGTATGCCGCCGTCGGCAAGCCGGTCGAGGGCACGATCCTCACCGTCGCACGCACTGCGGCCGAGGCGGCCGAGCGCGTGGGAGCGCGCC
>JBAQXA010000051.1:0-3486 GCA_049299195.1 Nocardioides sp. | reverse complement strand
ACCCTGCGCCGCCTGGGCGACGGCACCACCCGCATCACCGGCCGACTCCCCGACCTCACTGCCACCCGCCTCGCCCTGGCCTTGGAAGCCTTCACCAACCCTCGCAAGAGCCTCACCCCCGCCGGTCCCGACACCAACAGCGGGCCCGTCGGCGACGCGGTGGGCCGGTTGGCCTACCCGCGCAGGCTTGGGGAGGCGTTCTGCCACCTGATCGAAACCCTCGACCCCAGCCGCCTCCCGCTGCACGCCGGGGACGCGACCACCTTGATCATCACGACGACCCTCGACGCGCTGCGCACCGAACTCGCCACCGCCGAGCTCCTCACCACGGCGCACGTTCCCGGCCACAACCCCACCGCCGACACCCTCACCGCGGCCGAGGCCCGCAGACTTGCCTGCACCGCCACCCTCATCCCGGCCGTCTTGGGCAGCGACTCCGAACCGCTCGACCTCGGTCGCGCCCGTCGACTGTTCACCCCCGCTCAGCGCAAGGCCCTCCTCCTGCGCGACAAGACCTGCCGCGCCGAAGGGTGCTCCATCCCCGGCACCTGGTGCGAAGCCCACCATCCCCAGCCCTGGCAACACGGCGGCCCGACCGATCTCGACAACGGCCTACTTCTCTGTCGGCACCACCACCAGCAGTCCCACAACCCCAGCTACCAAACCCACCGACAACCCGACGGCCAACTCCGCTACACCTCCCGCTGCTGAGGGGCTGGTGCACGACGCACGCCCCTGCCGAGCTAGTCGTCCCCGCGCACCCGCCGGCGCAAGACCTTGGTTTCGGAGCGGTGGCGCTTCTGGTCGAGGCGGCGTTCGCGGGCGGCCCGACTCGGCCGGGTGGCGCGGCGACGAGGGGGCGGTGGGGCCAGTGCCTCACGCAGCAAGGTGGCCAGTCGAGTGCGAGCGGCGATTCTGTTGCGGAGCTGGGAGCGATGTTCCGACGCTGCGACGTGGATCCGGCCGTCGATCAAGCGTTCGGCGAGCGCGCGTCGTGCGCGGGTGCGTTGGGTCTCGGTCAGCGCACCGGAGCCGCTGAGGTCGAAGATGAGCTCGACGCGACTATCGGTCGTGTTGACCGACTGGCCGCCGGGGCCGGAGGAGCGCGAAAAGCGCTCGGTGAGTTCGGCGGCGGGGATGACTAGGCCCGCGCACACCCCGGGGCCGGGGGCGATCGTCAGGTCGTCGGTGGGATCGGCCATGGCCTAGGCGCAGGTCTTCACCGAGTCGATGATGAAGCGCTGCGCGTCGTCGTGGTTCTTGACGAGCTGGAGGCTGTGGTCCCCGGTGTCGAGCAACAAGCTCTCAAAGACGGCGCCCTGATCGTCGGCGGCGGTGCGGAGGGACTCGACGGTGCCGGAGAGCCGCTCCTCGGAGACCACGAACACCTTTGCCGGCAAGCGGCGTGGGTCGCTGCCGTCGACGTCGGAGACGAGCACGGGAGAGACCGAAACCACCGCGCACGGCGTGGGAGCGAGGTCACCGACGGCCGCGAACATGATCGAGTTTCCCATCGAGGAGGCCAGGAGCGCGATCCGGTCGGCGCCGTGCTCAACGGCATACTGCACCGCGACCTGGAGGTCGTCGGGCTCCTTGGTGAGGTCGGCTGGAGCGGGGGAGGAGCCGCGACCGCGTCGGTCGAACAGGACCACGCGGACACCTGCCTGCTCGGCGAGCTCGGCGGCAAAGGGCAGCCATTGGCAGATCCGCTGCCCCGCGCCCTGTCGCAGCACTATCGCCGTGCGCGCATCGGAAGCGCCGACGGTGGCGCCACCCAGCTTGGTCCCGTCGCTCGCGGTCAGCACGATGCGCTCCGCCGAGTCTGGAATGTCCTCCACGCACTGCTCGGCCAGAGGCGTGTCCGGCGCGACGGTCCGATGCCGCTCTTGGTAGGCCGCGATTCGCGGTGCGATCAACAGCCAGCCGATCCCGGCAATGAGCGCCAAGACGAGCACGGCGGCACCGGTGGCCCGCACGCGAGCGCGGGCGGCGCTCATCCGCCCTCGCGGTTGCGCCATTCGATGGCCGGGCAGGTGTCCATCACCATGTGCAGGCCCGCCGCCGTGGTGCGGGCGAACGCGTCGACATCGACCACGCCCAGCTGGAACCAGACCCCGCGGGCACCGATCGCGACCGCCTCGTCGGCGAACTGCCCGGCGGCCTCCGAGCGCCGGAAGACATCGACGACGTCGACGGGTTCGGGGATGTCGGCCAGGGTGGCATAGCCGCGCTCGCCGAGGACCGGCTGCGCCGCCGGGTGCACCGGGATGATCCGCTTCCCGCGCTGCTGGAGCAGTGCTGCGATCCGGTACGCCGTGCGGCTCGGGTCACCGGAGAGCCCGACGACCGCCCAGGTGATGGCCTCGTCGAGCATGTAGTCGACGGCTGCCGGGGGCTGCCAGAGATCGGTCATCGAGCCAGCCTAAGACAACCGGCGTGGCCGCTCGGCGCCCTTCACGCGATCAACACACCCTGCGACTGCGACTGCGGCTGCGGCTGCGCTGCTGCTATCGCGGCAGTCCCGAGGGGGTGCACAGCTTCTTGGGGATTCCGGCGGTGTCGTCGGTGACGATGTGCTCAAACAGGGCGGCCGAGCGTTCGGCATCCCAGTGCACGGCGAGGTCGGCGATCGGGACGCCACAGGTCAGGCCCGACTTGCCGGTGACCCGAGTCATCGCCCAGGCGAACTTGCCGAGGGCTAGCGGCCCCGTCGACTCACCGATCCGCAGCGAATCCGAGCCCGCGCGGGCCAACCCGACATACCGCACCGGATTGAGCACCGACCAGGGGGAGGCCGCCTTGGCGCCGACCGCCGAGACGACTTCGCGCTGATGGCGAGCCCGATCGATGTCGCCCAGCGCGGAGGTATGCCGGGAGCGGGCGAAGCCGAGAGCCGTCGCGCCGTCGGCCTGCTGGCAGCCCTTCTCGATGTCGAGGTTGGCGAGGGGGTCCTTCATGGCCTCGGTGGGGCAGATCTCGATGCCACCGACGGCATCCACCACGGAGACGACACCGCCCAGCCCGATCTCGACGTAGTCGTCGATCCGGATGCCGGTGTTCTGTTCGATCGTGCGGACGAGCATCCGCGGGCCGCCGTAGGCAAAGGCAGCGTTGATCTTGGTGGTGCCGTGCCCCGGGATCTCAACCAGGGAGTCCCGTGGGATCGACATCAGCAGGTTGGGGCCGGCGCCCACGTGCAGCAGCATGATCGTGTCGGTCCGTCGGCCCGCCGCATCACCTGTGCCGAGTTCGCGTCGCTCCTGCTTCGTCAGGCCGGCGCGGGAGTCGCTGCCGACCAGCAGATAGGTCGTGCCGGGCTGGTCGCCCGGGCGTTCGCCGCCCGGGTCCGCATTGACCCTGGGAAGTGCCGTCCAGGCCCAGATCGGGACCGCGATCAGGAATACCAGCCACGCCAACAGGGCGAGCTTGAACCAGCCCCAGCGGAGTCGACCCCAGCGCGGTCGGCCCCCGCGCGGTTGCCTGGGA
>JBAQXA010000050.1:0-2305 GCA_049299195.1 Nocardioides sp. | reverse complement strand
GCTGTCGAGCCGGCCGCTCCCGAGGCCCCTGCCCCCGAGGCCGCTGCCCCCGAAGCTGCTGCCCCCGAGGCGCCCGCGGCTCCGGAGAATGCGATCGCGGCGGCAGTGGCCCCCGGCTACGCCTTCGAAGGGCCGGCGCTGGAGCTAGGCGGGCTGATGGCCGACGCCGAGACCCTCACCGACGTCCACATCCGCATCCCGCTCGGCATGCTCAACCGACACGGTCTGGTCGCCGGCGCCACCGGCACCGGCAAGACCAAGACGCTCCAACTCCTGGCCGAGCAACTGAGCGCCAACGGCGTGCCGGTGTTCGCGGCCGACATCAAGGGGGACCTGTCGGGGCTCTCGGTGCCCGGCACGGAGAGCGCCAAGATCAAGGCGCGCGCCGAATCGGTGGGCCAGACGTGGACCGCCCAGGGCTTCCCGGTCGAGTTCTATGCCCTCGGCGGCGAGGGGATCGGCATTCCACTGCGAGTCACGATGAGCTCCTTCGGGCCTATGCTGCTGGCCAAGGTGCTCGGCCTCAACGACACCCAGGAGTCCAGCCTCGGGCTCGTCTTCCACTACGCCGACAAGGCCGGGCTGCCCCTGCTCGACCTGGCCGACCTGCGCGCGGTGGTGCAGCACCTCACCAGCGACGAGGGCAAGGCCGACCTCAAGAATCTCGGCGGCCTTAGCTCGGCAACCGCCGGTGTGATTCTGCGCGAGTTGATCGGCTTCTCCGACCAGGGTGCGGACGCCTTCTTCGGTGAGCCGGAGTTCGATTCACGCGAGTTCCTGCAGACCACCGCCGACGGCAAGGGGCTGATCAGCCTCGTCGAGCTGCCCAACCTGGCCAACCGGCCGGCGCTCTTCTCGACGTTCTTGATGTGGCTGCTGGCCGACCTCTTCCACGACCTCCCCGAGGTCGGCGACGTCGACAAGCCGAAGCTCGTGTTCTTCTTCGACGAAGCCCACCTGCTCTTCAACGACGCCTCGCCGGCCTTCCTCGACCAGATCGCGCAGACCGTGCGGCTGATCCGGTCCAAGGGCGTCGGCGTCTTCTTCGTCACGCAGTCACCCACTGACGTACCCGATGAGGTGCTGGCCCAGCTCGGCTCCCGCGTGCAACACCAACTGCGCGCCGCGACGCCCAACGACGCCAAGGCCCTCAAGGCCACGGTCAACACCTACCCGATCTCGGCGTATGACGACCTGGGCCGGGTGATCTTGTCGCTGGGGATCGGCGAAGCGGTCGTCACGGTGATGAACGAGCGCGGTGCTCCGACACCTGTCGCGTGGACCCGGCTGCGTGCACCCGAGTCGCTGATGGGCGCCGCCGACACCGCGGCGATGACGGCTGCCGTCAAGGCCAGCCCGCGGCACGCCAAATACGCCGAAGTCATCGACCGCGAGTCGGCCCGCGAGAAGCTGGCCGCCCGGCTCGAAGAGGGTGCGCGGCGGGCCGAGCAGGACGCCAAGCTCAAGGAGCAGGCCCGCGAGGAGAAGATCGCGGTCGCCAAGGAGAAGGCGACCAAGCGCAAGGAGAAGGAGGAGGGCGGGATCGTCAAGGACGTCGTCCAGTCGACCGCCTTCAAGGACTTCATGCGCACGGCGGCCCGAGAGATCGCCCGGGGCATGTTTGGCGCCGGACGGCGCTAAAGCCCTACTCGGCCACCTGCACTACCTGGGCGCGGCCGCGGCGGTCGACGAAGACGGCCCGGCCGGGCGGGACGGGACGCAAGCGGTAGCCGGAGGCGATCGGTCCTTCGTCGGCCGGGCCTGCCAGCAGCGCCACGAGGCCGGTGGCCCGGATCGACGTGAGCACGGGGTCAAACAGCGCCCGGCCAACGCCGGAGGCTCCGCGAGTGATCGCGAGGTGGAGGCCGATGTCGGCCGCGTGGGGGAGGAGCCCCAGCAGCGGCGACCACAGGGCAGGCTCGAGCAGTTCGTAGTCGTCGACCACCACCCACACTTCGGGCCCCTGCCACCAGTTGCGCGCGCCGAGCTGGGCAGCCGTGAGGTCGGGGCCTGGCAGGCGGGCTTGGAGTGCCTGGGTGAGCTCCCGCATCGCCTCGGCGCCCGCTTGACCGGTGGTGGCGGGGGCCAAGCAGAACTCCTCCGCAACCGCGCCCAGCAGCTGGCGGCGCGGGTGAAGGGCCAGGATCTGGAGCTCGGTCGGCCGGTGGGAGGACGTCAGCTCGGCGACCAACGTGCGCAACAGGGTGGTCTTGCCCGAGGCCGGCTCCCCGACCACCAACAGGTGACGGGCATCCGGACCGGGACAGAACGGCTCGCCGCCCTCGGCCAGACCCAGCCGCACGCC
>JBAQXA010000049.1:0-5172 GCA_049299195.1 Nocardioides sp. | reverse complement strand
GGTGTATTGGAAGCAGGCCGCCGGAGCTCTCGCGGGGCTGGTGCTGCTGCGCTGGGTGATCCGGCGCTGCCGGAGAGGTCGCCGCTAGATCAGTCGGCGTCGGGACTGAGCGGGAATGTCATCCGCTTCTCGCTGGTCGCTGTCCCGCCCGGGCCGATGAGTCCGATGGGCAGGGTGAAGCGACCCCGCTCCCTGGAGACCTGGAGTTCGAGTTCGTCCCAGCGCGCCCACGCAACCACCTTGATCCCCCGTCGGACCGTGCCACCGTGGGGATCGGCCACCGAGAGGGGCACCACGAGCTTCTGTCGATGCGCCTCGCCGACCCCGAGGAAGGGCAGGTCGATGCCGCCGATCCGCCAGCGGATCTCCTGGGCGGCGACGCCGTAGACGTGACCGTGCACTAGCACGGTGGCTCCGCCCTTGGGTTTGCTGGTGGCGGCCAGGGTGCAGATCTCAGCCTTGGGGGCGGCCTGGTCCGCGGCCAATCCGACCTCGACCACTTCGCCGTCGTCCGCGAGCAGGGTGACGTGCAGCCCGGGCTCGCCCCAGCCGGTGTCGCGGTCGCCACCGGGCGGCAGCGGGATCGAGCCCACGTAGGTGACCCGGTAGGCAACGCGGAAGAACGGCGGCAGCAGCGAGGAACCTAAGAAGCGCAGGGGCATCGGGTCCAAGCGGTGGAGGACCACCCCCGGACTGTCGTGGGTGTCGTGGTCGGGATGTTGCCGCATGCTCTCGGGCAGTCGGCGGAGATCGAGGCGAGCATCCCAGTCAACGTGCGCTGCATCCGGGCGCGGGCGGCGTACTTCGACGACGTAGCGCTCCCGCCCTGGAGGCCTGATCAGGGCGGCTCGGGGAAGCCCCGCCGGTCCGGTCGCGTCGGTGAGGCGCAGTTGGAGCGCGCCGCCTGGGTGCAGTTTCACGCGGGTGAGCCACGGTGGGCGCCGCCACGCGCTGAGCGGCTTGAGCAGCCGGTGCGCGATGAGGGAGGCGCGCGAGAGGCGCGGCCCGGCGGCAGCGAAAAACACGCTGCGGTCGGGCAGTTCACTGGGCTGGGGCCAGCGCGTGAGGGTTGTGCAGATCTCGTGGTGGCGGCGCGCGGTGCCCATCACGCAGTAGGGCGAACCGTATTCGGTGGTCAGGGTGCCGTTGATGTCGCTCACCAACCCGTGCGGATGCGCGAAGCCGAGGACATGACCGACTTCGTGGGCGATGACCGTGTGCGAGCTGTTGGTGGCCACCAGCGCCGTCGCGGTGGGATAGCGATAGAGGCGTGGCCAGCTGGCGTACTCCCTAGCGACGGGGAGGCTGCTCACCATCAACACCCGAGTCACGGTCGACACGGCCGTGCGGCGGCCGTTCTGGCCGCGGAGCCCGCGGCGCAGCAACTCTCGAAGGGCGACTGTTTGCTCAGGTCCCGGGCTGTCACTCTCCCGCGCGCGGGTCCACACGGCGTCGTCGGTGGCCAACCGAAGCGGGTGCAGCATCTGGGCATCGAGCCGCATCCGGCCCTCGGTGGAGTCGAACCAGAAGTCGCCGACGGTGGTGCGATCCAGCGCAGGCACATCGGTGGGGCTGATGCTCAGCGCGCGGGACCAAAATGCCTCGTCGAGAGGCGGCTCATCAGGGGCGAGAATCGGGAGAATCCACAATCGTTGCCGCCGCTGGGAGAACATCGGCACCGAGTATGGCGCACATTCGGCCGGGCTGTCGGCGTGGGGAGTGGTTCTGGCCTAGCCCACGGGGAACAATGCCCGACATGCCGGAGGACTTCATCGTGGCGCGGAATCCCGATGGGGACTCACAATTGCCGTTTCTATTGCGCATTCCCCTCGGTGACGACGGCATCATTTTGAAATCCCGCGAATCCTGGCCGCGCAAGGCAAAGGTCTATTGCCATCGCGTCGACGAGTGGCCCGCAGATGTCGACGTGTTGGAGCGGGTCCCGACGCGGTCCTGTGTGCGGCGAGGTGCCTCCATCGACCTCGTGCTCGATCGTAGCCGGGAGAACCGCTCGCAACTCGTGATCACCCGCGTGCGCGGGGGCCGGCAAGCCATCTTCTGGCAGACCTCCCGCACCGCCAAGCAGTCCCGCCCCGGGTTGTCGGTCCCGAGGCAGCGAGCTTCGGGGCAGATCGGTCTGGAGATCACCGTTGACACCCGCGAGCGCTATGCCTACGACTTCGCCGACCGCCAAGCGCGGGTAACGCGGGCGGCACTCCCGGTTGGTGACTACGGGCTCGTGGTCGACGGACGACTCGAAGCCGTCGTGGAGCGCAAGAGCCTGGCCGACTTTGTCAGCTCGCTGACCACCGGACGGTTGAAGTTCCAGCTTGGTGAGCTGGCCTCGGTGCCCCGCGCGGCGATCGTCGTGGAGGATCGGTATGCCGGGGTGTTCAAGCTGCGCCAAGTGCGTCCGGCGATCGTTGCCGACGGGTTGGCCGAATGCCAAGTGCGCTGGCCCAACGTCCCGATCTTCTTCGCCGACTCCCGCCGGCTCGCGCAAGAGTGGACCTTCCGCTTCCTCGGAGCCGCCGCCTCGGCGCTGGACGAGGAGGAGGGCGGCGCCCTCGCCGTCGCGGCGCTGGCTCCGGCGGTCGCGGCGCTGGTTCCGGCTGCCCCGCCGCCTGCGGTGAAGCCCACCAATCAGGAGATCCGCGCCTGGGCGAGGGAGCACGGCCACACCGTCTCCGACCGCGGGCGCGTCCCCAAGGCCATCGTGGCGGCGTTCACCGCGGCCACCGGCCGCGACGTCGGGTGACCGAGCGGCATACACCGGCGCTAGTGGGGTTGATCCGAGCCACCTGGTGGCACTAAACCACCCCAGAGCGGCTCTTCCACAGGGCGCTGCGGGTCGGCTCAGGGTCGGCTCGGGGGTCTAACCGATGTGCGCGGTCACCAAGGGGTTGGCAGAGTGGCACCCATGACCTCAACCCCCTCCGCCGATGAGGCGACCCCGGCGGCCGCTCGGCCCGCTGCACGCGTGCGAGACCTGACCAAGATCTATGGCAAGGGTGATGCGCAGGTTCGGGCGCTCGACGGAGTCTCCCTCGACCTCGATGCCGGCCGCTTCACCGCGGTGATGGGGGCCAGCGGCTCGGGCAAGTCCACCCTGATGCACTGCTGCGCAGCCTTGGACAACCCCACATCGGGTGAGGTGTTTATCGGCGAGACCTCCCTGCGTGGGCTCAAGGACAAGGCGCTGACGGAGTTGCGGCGTGACCAGGTCGGGTTTGTCTTCCAGTCCTTCAACCTGGTGCCCACGCTCACCGCGGGGGAAAACATCCTGCTGCCGTTGTCGATCGCGGGCCGCAAACCCGACTCCGCTTGGTATGACGTCGTCATCGACACCGTCAACCTGCGCGACCGCTTGTCCCACAAGCCCAACGAACTGTCCGGCGGGCAACAGCAACGGGTGGCGATCGCGCGGGCGCTGGTCAGTCGGCCGCACGTCGTCTTCGCCGACGAGCCCACCGGCAACCTCGACTCCACCTCGGGCAAGGAGGTGCTGGACCTGCTTCGCGCCAGTGTCGACGATCACGGGCAGACCATCGTGATGGTGACCCACGACCCGGTCGCGGCGGCATACACGGATCGGGTGATCTTCTTGGCCGACGGGCGGGTGGTCGAGGAGTTGCAGGCTCCGACGCGTGAGTCCGTGCTGGCCGCGATGGCGCGGGTCACCGCCGGCAACGGCCAGGGCTGAGCATGTTCAAGGCCGCAATCAAGAGCCTGTTGGGGCGCAAGCTGCGCCTGCTGATGAGCACGTTTGCCATCGTGCTGGGCGTCGCCTTCGTGGTCGGCAGCTTGGTCTTCTCCGACATGCTCTCGCGCAGTTTTGAGTCGATCTTTGCCTCGTCGGTCGGCGACGTCGTAGTGCGCCCCGATGGCGGCACGATCGGCCAAGGCTCGCTCGGGACTGCATCGCTTCCCGCGAGTCTGGTCACCACCCTCGAAGGCGCCGAAGGCGCCCAGCGCGTGGATGGTCAGGTGCAGGGCGCCGGCATCTTCCTGATCGGAGCCGACGGCAAGCTCGTCGGGGGCAACGCGCCGACGTTTGGACTCAACGCCAACGATGCGCCCTCGGCCGGAGGCGGCGAAGGCCTCACGATCCAAGACGGCCGAGAGCCCCAAGGTGCCGCCGAAGTCGTGATCGACGAGTTCAGCGCCGAGCGCGCGGGCTACCAGATCGGGGAAACCGTCAAGCTCGTGACCGCCGGAAAGCAGGCGCAGATCGAGGCGACCCTCGTGGGCACCGCAGGCTATGACCAGGGCGGCTCCCTCAACGGAGCGACGATCCTGCTCTTCGACACCGCGACCGCGCGCGACCTCTTCTTGGAGGGCAAAGACGCCTACTCCGAGATCTGGGTGTCCGCGCGCCCCGGGGTCTCCCAGGTCGAACTGCAGCGGCAGGTCAAGGCGCTCGCCGGCGACAAGGTCAGCGTCAAGACCGGAGACCAGTTGATCGAGGAGCAGGGCGAGAACCTGCGCGAAGCGATCGGCTTCATCACCACCTTCTTGTTGGTCTTCGCCTTCATCGCGCTCGTGGTGGGCAGCTACCTCATCGTCAACACCTTCTCCATCCTGCTTGCGCAGCGCAG
Source organism: Nocardioides sp. (assembly GCA_049299195.1). Classification (GTDB taxonomy): domain Bacteria; phylum Actinomycetota; class Actinomycetes; order Propionibacteriales; family Nocardioidaceae; genus Nocardioides. The sequence goes on along the minus strand of JBAQXA010000049.1, from coordinate 574 downwards.
TCGCGAGTTGGCGCTGTTCCGCGCCCTGGGCGCCTCCACGCGTCAGGTGCGCTGGTCGGTGCTCGCGGAGGCCTTCGTGGTGGGGGTCTTCGGTGCCCTGCTCGGGATCGTCGTGGGCCTGGGGCTGGCCCAACTCCTCAAGGTGCTCTTCGGCTTCATCGGTCTGGATCTGGCCGGGCAATCGGTCACCCTCGAGCCGCGCACGCTCTTGGCGGCCTTCGCCGTCGGCGTGCCGGTGACGATGATGGCGGCGTACTTCCCCGCGCAGCGGACGGCGCGGATCGCCCCGGTCCAGGCGTTGGGCGACGCGGTCGCGTTGCCCGAGTCGGCGATGACCCGGCGGCTGATCCTCGGTTCGGTGCTCCTGGCGCTGGGCAGCCTCCTGGCCTGGCTGGGGCTGTTTGGCGACATCGAAAACTACCCCCTGGTCTATCTAGGGGCGGGACTGCTTGGCGTGCTGCTCGGCGCCACCGCGTGGGCACCCGTGATCGCGCGGCCGTTCCTCGCGCTGATGCAGCGGATCTATGCGCGGGTGTGGGGTCAGGTGGGCAACCTCGCCGGGCAAAACGGCGTG
>JBAQXA010000048.1:0-5642 GCA_049299195.1 Nocardioides sp. | reverse complement strand
GTGGTCAGAACTTCAGCCAAGAGGACAGTCACTGCTCCTCGACCGCAACCGACATCGACGGCGTGCGCGTTGCCGGGCAGTTCGGCCTCGGAAAGCAGCCGCTGCCAGATGACGAACTTGCCCCGCAGGCTGGTGTGGAGATAGGTCGCGGCGAGAGCCAGGAAGAAGATCCCGATGACCCACCACACCGGCCCGCCACCCAGGACACCCAATACGACGGCCACGACTGCGGCGGCGGCGAACATCGCCGGAACGTATGGCGCGTCGATTCCGTAACTGCCCCTTGGACGTGCCATGAGTCGGACCCTAGCGGAAAGGCGGCGTCTTGAGAGGGCGCGACAAGGGGCCGCGTCGCTGGCCCAACCTGGCCTCGAATCCGCCCTCCGGCCGCGAGACGTGTGTCCCACAACGGGAACTCCGTGCGGGGAACCCCTCTCGGTCGCCCGGGCCGTGTCGATGGTGATGAAAGCTGACTTCCCGCAGAGGTGTCAGATACCGACAGCCGCTCCGGTAGCCGATCCCCATCTGGGCCCGACTAATCGTTTCGCAAGCGGCTGTACATGACCAAGTCGTGCCATGCCCCTGCCCGCCACTGGGCGCCGCGGAGGACGCCGTCGCGATGAAAGCCCGCCCCGAGCAGAGCACGCTGTTCGGCAATGTTCTCGATATCGGTTCCCGCCTCAACCCGATTCACCGGGTACCGGTCGAACAAGTACGTCGAGAGGAGCGCTTGCGCCCGTGTTCCGTGCCCCTGGCCGCGGGCATCGGCCTGCAGCGAGATCCCTATGTTGAGGGCCACCGAGCCGCGGGTCGGGCCGTATCGGACGGGATGCCACTGAACAGTGCCAATCGGCTGTCGGTCACGATCGAGGACAAGCATCGTGGTCATGTCACCGGGAAGTGGCAGCGACTGGTCCCTCTCGGACTCAGGCCCTTTGGCATTGAAGTCGTCGAAACACGACGTGGCCGCCTCGCGCCAGCGCTGAAGCAACGCCGCATCAGCGTCGACGACGGACCGCAGCTCGGTTGCAAGGTCGAGGTCGAGGTCGGGGTCCATGAACCTAAGTCTTCCGCATCCACGCACGCGCCATAGCCCGATCGGCTTGCGGTCCGCTCAACGCGGCGATCCCGAGGGCGGAGGCGCGGAGCCACACGCAGACGAAGTCGCGCTGTGCCCGTACTTTTGGCTACACTCTTCCCATGACCGCTGTACCCCTCGGCGACGCGCGAGACCGGCTCTCTGAGTACGTGTCCGAAGTCGAACGCACCCACCAGCGGGTGACCATCACCCGCCACGGCCACCCCGCTGCAGTGCTCATCTCCGCCGACGACCTTGCCGCCATCGAGGAGACCCTGGAGATCCTCGGCACTCCTGGCGCTGTAGAAGCCATTGGTGAGGGCTTGGCCGACGCCGCCGCTGGTCGGTTCGCTGACAACGACGAACTCAAGTCTCGCTACGGGATCGCCTGAGTGTCGGATCCGTATGCGATCCGAGTCACCGCTCGAGCCCAACGCGACCTGCAGCGGCTACCGGAGAAGATCGCCACGGCCTGCGTCGAGTTCATCTTCGGGCCCCTCGCCGCCAATCCGCGACGGGTAGGCAAGCCGCTCCGCGCCGAGCTTGGTGGCCTGCACTCTGCCCGGCGAGGGGACTACCGCGTGATCTACGGCATCGTCGAAGACGACCGCGCTGTCGAGGTCGTGCACGTGGACCGCCGCAGCGACGTGTACAGGCAATGATCGTACGCAGCCGTTCCCGCTCACCGATCCGATAAACGAAATCGCAGGGTCAGCTCTCGCTGCGCGTCATGCGCCGCTCAAGACCTTCCGCCTCGACCTCGGTTTGGCCATCGAAGCGGAATCCTTGACGCTTGTAGAAAGCGATCGCGCGAGCGTTTCCGTCGAGCACCCACAGGTAGGCGGCAGCCTGGCCGATCGCTTCACGCATCAGTCGATATCCGATACCGGTGCCGTAGACGTCGGCGCGCACGTAAAGGGCCATAAGCTCGAGGGTGGGTAGATCTGGCTCCAGGTCGTCGCGCCCTGGTCCGGTACTGGCGAAACCGAGCAACCGACCGTTGGCCGTTTCGTCCTCGGCGAGCAACGTGGTGCTCGAGCCGCTGTCAATGATTTGCCGCCACCGCTCAACTCGAGCCGACAGCTCTCCCCTCCGAGCCACCAGGATGCTCTCAGGGACGAGTTGCGAGTAGGCGTCCTCCCACACATCGAGGTGCAGGTTCGTCAGCGCCTCCGCATCGGCAACAACGCATGGCCTGACGATCACCGGCACATGGTACGTCGCAAACCCGCTGTCAGGACCGATAGCCGATCCCGCATTGGCACGCTCCCCTGCTGGGAGTGCGTCGGCTCCTCCCGGACGCGACAACCCGCGCCACCCAGGTCCTTCTTCAGGCGGTCCGGTCCTAAGCGAGCCGCCTATGAGTCACAGAGGTCGGGCTCGACAGTGGGCACCTCTCACTGGCGAACCCCGCTTACGCCAGGGGTGATGGCGAACTCACCGATGATCGTTTCGCCATCAGATTCGTAAACTGGAACGGAGCGTGATCTACCTTCGTTCGCTTCCTGCTGAGCCAAAGCGTCCGTCGGAGAAGTCGGCATAGGACCGTCGAGATCCTTGCCGTACACGTACCCGTGCTTGCCGTTCGTGGCGTAAGCGGCGATCAGGTCGGGGGACTTGCCATCACGTTGGACCCCGAACGTTTCGCCCTTGGCGTTGATGCCCCATTCGGAGGTTTCGGTGCGCACGTAACTTGCAACGACCTTCCACGACACATCCGGCTTGGCTCGAAACTTGAGCGAACTCTGTCCCGGAGTGAGGTCCATCAATCCGTAGTTCGCACTTCTTGGGTCAGCGATCTCACTCGCTGTTGCGGGACCTTCACACACGACGGACGCGCCGTCGGGGTACACGACCCGTCCGGCCGAAAGGCAGACGACGGATACGTTGACGGCGGTGGCCCCGTCCGGGCGCGACCCGAGAGCGACGGAGCTCGTTCCGGTCGCCGTGGCGGAAACAGGCGTACTCAACTCGATGGTCGTCGTCTCACCGGGCAGCGGGCCGACGTCCTCGTAGCGAACGCTTTCGGTGGGCGACGCCGGATCAGTTGCGATGTCGTGGCGGCCGTCGGACTGCATCCACGACGAGGTGGTGGTGAGCACCCCGGCCGCTACTACGACCCCGGCGGCGGCGACACCGACTGTCACGTTGATGGTGCGGGTACGTCGTCGTGCACGCCGTTGAACGCGCGCGAAGCGGTCCGGAGGGCCATCCATCGGGGGCGGAAGGGTTTGCAGCAGGTCACGCAGTTCGTCTGTGTTCATTGCGTACTCGTTCGGTCGGGTTCGGTGGCTTCGAGGGCCTGACGGAGTTTGGCGAGACCTTTCGCGCTCTGGCTCTTGACGGTGCCGGGCGAACAACCCATTACTTCCGAGACGGCTTCAATGGATAGGTCGTCGAAGTAGCGCAGCACCACGGCTTGCCGCTGACGGACTGGCAAGGTCGCGAGGGCGTTCAGGAGGATCAACCGGTCGTCGAGTCGAGCCGGGTCGTTTCCGTGCGACACGTGGTGTCGCTGCTGGCGTAGTTCCGCATCAGGGGTTGGGGTCTCTTGGTTCCAGCGTCGTGACCGCCAACTAGCGTTGACGCGCACCATTACCTTGCGCACGTAGGCGTCGGGCTGACCGTCTGCAATACGAGCCCAGTGGGGCCAGGTTCTTGCGAGAGCGGTTTGCAAGAGATCCTCAGCGGCGACGGGGTCGCCTGTGAGCATCCAGGCTGTCCGGAGCAGGGCCGGGGAGCGCGCAACGACGAACTCACGGAAGCCCGCTGGTTCTGACCGCACTCGTTCCCCCTCCCTCTGTTAACTACTAAAACCGGCGAGACCCCCAGTTTGGTTGCCTCGCGACTCAGACACGCGAGATCAGTGTTTCCGTCGGTATGCTGTCGTGCGTTACCGACGCCCGCCGGGAACACGGCATGGTCGGGCCGAACCTGCGCGGCGACGGCAGGATCCGGGCGAACATCGCCGCCCTCAACGCGGCTATGTCCGGGCTCCCCGTTCGGCGATCGCTGACCGGCAATGTCGCGGACCGATGATTCGAATGGTGGGTTCGCCACGCAAGGGCGTACAACACTTCGTCAGTGCGGGTTCCAGGCCCAAAAAGGGGTCGGCGTGGAGACCGCGACGTTGCATGATCTTTGCGATACTGAAGGTGTGGCCAACGATGTTGACCTCTTCGTTGAGGCGCTCGGCCAGAGCTGGCAGGGTCAGGCTTGTGCGCAACTACTCGAAGACGTGCGGGATGCGGCTAGCCTTGCTGAACACATCAAGTGGGGCAATCCGTACTTCGATTACGACGGCGCTGCGGTAACAAAGTGGTTCTGCGCGAAGGGCTGGATCAACGTCTACTTCTTTCGCGGCCGAGAGCTGGCTGACCCTCAAGGACTATTCGAAGACAGTACGAACAGCCGGATGCTCACAGTGAAAGTTAGGCCCGATCGCGTGCTGGACCGAAGCGCTTTCCGTGACCTGATCCGCAGTGCTGTCGCCCTGGCGAAGGAGGGCGACGCTGACCCGACCAGTCAACCGACGTGACTCATTGACCCACCCAGCGATTGGGGATCTGGTCGTACCGGACACCGATCCTGTACTGGCGCGCTCCGCTAGCCGATCGGCAACCGGCTCGCTATTTCGTGATGCCTGCTTCGTCTGCTGGCAGGGTCAACACGCAGAACTCATTACCCTCTGGGTCGGCGAGCACGGCCCATCCACGGTCTGGCTTGCGCAAGTCGTTGACCATGGTCGCGCCGAGATCGAGCAGTCGGTCGATCTCTTCGTCCCTGCTTCGGTCGACTGGGCGAAGGCACACGTGCATCCGGTTCTTCACCGTCTTGGGTTCCGGTACCTTCAAGAAGATCAGCCAACGGCCGGCTGGTCCACGCAGCCCTGCTTCGTCCTCGGAGGAGTCGTCATCGGGCTCGAAGTCGTCAAAGACTTGGCTCCACCAGGCCACCTGTGCCCGGGGGTCATGCGCGTCGATACAGAAGTTCGCGGTTCGAGATGCCATGGCCACACGATTCCATACCGATCCCGCACGGGTGGGTCCCCCGGGCGCGGCGTCGTAAGCCGATCCTGCACCGGTGACGAATCTCTTGTGGTCACGAACTGTGGGGCGTGCGGCAGTGGGGTGTTAGGTCGCTTGGAGCCAAGTGAGTACTGCCAGTACTCTCCGGTGGTCTTCGGTCGCTGGCAGTAGGCCCAGTTTCGTGAAGGTCGCCCGGATGTTTTTTTCGACGGCGCCGGCGCTGAGCACCAGTTCCTGGGCGATCGCGCTGTTGGACCGGCCTTGCGCCATCAGTCGTAGGACTTGGCTTTCGCGTTGGCTGAGTCTGTCGAGTGGGTTGGCGTGTCGTCGTCGGGCGAGTAACTGGTCGACCACTTCCTGATCGAGGACAGTGCCTCCAGCGGCGACTGTCTGCAGTGCTCGTTCGAGTTTGTCAAGGTCATTCACGCGGTCCTTGAGTAGGTAGCCGACCCCACCGTCGGCGGCGGCGAGCAGGTCCTCGGCGTAGGACATCTCGACGTATTGACTGAGCATGAGCACACCGCAGTCGGGGTGGT
>JBAQXA010000047.1:0-2422 GCA_049299195.1 Nocardioides sp. | reverse complement strand
TCCGCCAGGAAATGACGCGCCGGGCTGGACCCGAATTCCGATTAGTTCGGGAAATTTCTGCGCCCGAGTCGGTCAACCCCAGAAGACCTGCTCCACGACCTGATGGGCCTGGCGCGTCGTGCGGAGGTAGTCGTTGAGCATCCGGTCGCTCTCCCCCGCCGGATAGCCCAGGAGGCTCGCTACCGCGGCCCGCTCGCGCGCATCGCTGGGCACCTGATCGCCCGCCTTCCCGCGCACCAACGTCACCGCGTTGCGCACCCGGCTCACCAACCGCCAAGAGGCATCGAGCGCGGCGACGTGGTCCTCGCCGATCAGCCCACTGGCGCCGGCGGCTGCCAGGGCCTCCAGCGTCCGGGGTGTGCGCAGCGCGGGGTAGCGACCGGCGTACTGCATCTGGAGCAGCTGCACCGTCCACTCGACATCGGCCAGTCCGCCGCGGCCGAGTTTGAGGTGCGTCTTGGGGTCGGCGCCGCGCGGCAACCGCTCGGTGTCCACGCGCGCCTTGATCCGGCGTACTTCCATGATGTCGGCCGCCGAGATCCCCTCCGGTGGGAAGCGAAGCGGGTCGATCAGCTCGATGAACGCGCGTCGGAGCGACTCGTCGCCCACCACCGCATCGGCCCGCAAAAGCGCCTGAAACTCCCAGACCTGCGACCACTTGCCGTAGTAGGCCGCGTAGGAGTCGAGCGTGCGCACCAGCGGCCCCTGCTTGCCCTCCGGTCGCAGGTCGGCGTCGATCTCGAGGGCCGGGTCGGTCCCGGGGAGGGCCAGCAGCTTGCGCGTTTCGTTGGCCACCGCGGCGGCGTAGGACGACGCCCCATGCGGGTCGGCCCCCGGCTCCGGGTGGTGCACAAACATCACGTCGGCGTCGCTGCCGTAGGACAGCTCGAAGCCGCCATAGCGACCCATGGCGATGATCGCCAGCCGGGTCGGCGCGACTTCGAGGCCCTTGGCCCGCCGCACCGACCGCCCGGCCACCTCCAGGGTCGCCTCGAGAGTCGCGTCGGTCAGCCGGGTGAGGGCCGCGCCGACCTCGGCGACATCGGACTCACCCATGAGATCAGCCACGGAGGTCCGGAAGAGCTCGCGCCGGCGGACGCCGCGAATCTGCCGCACGGCCGCCACCGGGTCGTCGTGGCGACCCGCGACCGAGCGCATCTCGGCCAACAGCGCGCCGGCCTCGGGCGGGGTCAGCGAGTCACCCAGCATCCGCACGCCCTGCGGCTCGCGCTGCAGCAAGTCGGTCGCATAGCGGGAGGTGGCCAGCACCCGCGCGAGCCGCTCGGCCACCTGGCCTTCGTCGCGCAGCAGCCGCAGATACCAAGGGGTCGAGCCGAGCGCATCGCTGATCCGGCGGAACCCGAGCAGCCCGGCGTCGGGGTCGGGGGCGTCGGCAAACCAGGCCAACATCACCGGCACCAACGTCCGCTGGATCGCGGCCGTGCGGGAGACCCCGCTGGTCAGCGCTTCGAGGTGTCGCAGGGCCGCCCGCGGGTCCTGGTAGCCGAGGGCCTCCAAGCGTTGGGTCGCTGCGTCGGGCGAGAGCCGCGCCTCGTCTCCGGGCAGGCGCGCGACGGCCGCCAACAGGGGGCGATAGAAGAGCTTCTCGTGCAGTCGGCGGACCTCGCGCCGGTGCGCGTTCCACTCGGCTTCCAGCGCCGAGACGGGCTCCTTGAAGAAGCCGAGGGAGCGCCCGAGGCGGCGAAGCTCCTCCTCATCGCCCGGCACGATGTGCGTACGCCGCAGCCGCTGCAGCTGGATCCGGTGCTCCAGGGTGCGCAAGAAGGCATAGGCGCGATGCAGTGCCTCCCCATCCTCGCGGCCGACATATCCCCCGGCGGTGAGGGCTGCGAGCGCGCTGAGCGTCGTCGGCGGCCGCACGCTCTCATCGCTGCGCCCGTGGACGAGCTGAAGCAACTGGACCGCGAACTCGACATCGCGGAGTCCCCCGCTGCCGAGCTTGAGCTGCCGCTCGGCTTCGTGGGCCGGGATGTGGTCGAGCACCCGCCGGCGCATCGCCTGCACGTCCTCGACGAAGGACTCCCGCCCGGCGGCGGACCAGACAAACGGCGCGATCGCCTCGGCATAGGCCCGGCCCAGGTCGCGGTCGCCAGCCACCGGCCGAGCCTTGAGCAGCGCCTGAAACTCCCAGGTCTTGGCCCAGCGCTCGTAGTAGCCGACGTGGCTGGCGAGCGTGCGCACGAGCGGCCCAGCCTTGCCCTCGGGACGAAGCGCCGCGTCGACCGGCCAGATCGTGCCCTCGGCCGTGTGATCGGAGCAGACCTGGATCAACCCCGCGGCCAGCTGCGTCGCCGCCCGCAGCGCGGCATTGGCGCTCGCTCCAGCGGCGCCTTCGGCCGGCTCGTAGACGAAGATGACGTCGACGTCACTGACGTAATTGAGCTCGTGCCCACCGCACTTG
>JBAQXA010000046.1:0-1798 GCA_049299195.1 Nocardioides sp. | reverse complement strand
TGCCCGGTGGTGCCACGACCGCGGTCGGCGGCGGCAACCTCCTGCTCGCCGAGATCCTTCACCAGGTGGAGGTCGACCTACGCACCGGCGAGGGCATCGCCCTGCCGCTGAGCTTCATCGTCATGGTCATCGTCTTCGGTGGCTTCATCGCGGCCGGCATGCCGATCATCGGTGCCATCGTGTCGATCGGCGGCGCCCTGGCCGCGCTCTACGGCTTCACGTTCGTCATGGACCTCGACGTCTCGGTCGTCAACGTCGTCACGCTGCTCGGCTTGGCCCTCTGCATCGACTACGGCTTGCTCATCGTGAGCCGCTCCCGAGAGGAGTTGCGAGCGCGGGCAGCCGGGCGACCCGCCGCTGACTTGACGCCCACCGACATCCAGGCAGCCATCGGTCGCGCGGTCGCAACTGCCGGCCGCACCGTGTTCTTCTCGGGGTTGACGGTCGCGATCTCACTGTCGGGCTTGCTTGTCTTCGAGGCGCACATCATCCGGGCGATCGGCGCCGCCGGTGTCTCGGTCGTGCTCATCGCCATGGTCGTCGGCCTCACCCTCGTGCCCGCGCTCTGTGCACTCGGCGCGCGTCGGCTGCTGTCCAAGGGCACCGAAGCGGCCCCCGACGACGGTGTCTTTTCCCGCCTGGCCCGTGCGGTCCACCGTCACCCATGGCTCGTCATCGTCGCGAGCGTGGGTGTGCTCGTCGTCCTGGCCCTCCCCACCCTCTCGATGCGCCTGACGTCCTCGGGCCACCAACTCATGCCGGTGGGCACGAGTCAGCGCGACTTCTTCGACCGTCTCGGCGCCGACTACCCGCTCGTCTCCGGCGCATCGGCGACGGTCGTTGGCCGGGCGAGTGTCGCCGATGCCACGGCATACGCCAACGACGTCGTCAAGAGCCTCCCCGGGGTGCGCTCGGTGACGGTCCGGCCGCTGGGCACGGAGTATGCCGCGATCTCGGTCCGCACCGACGGCGGCGTCCTCGACGACCCGGCTCGCGAGGTGGTCACCGCCTTGCGAGCCCACCGGCCGGCATACCCGTCATGGGTGGGCGGGCAGGCGGCCGGGCTCACCGACTTCGTGACCTCGCTCGCCGCGCGCGCCCCGTATGCCGCGGCGCTCATCGTCATCGCGACCTTCGCCCTGCTGTTCCTCATGACCGGGTCGGTCGTGATCCCGACCAAGGCGCTCCTGCTCAACGTCTTGTCCCTCGGGGCGTCTCTCGGGGTGGCGACGTGGATCTTCCAGAACGGCCACCTCGAAAACCTGCTCGGGTTCACGTCGACCGGCGGGATCGAGTCGCTGATCCCCCCGCTGGCGTTGACCTTCGGCTTCGGGCTCGCGATGGACTACGAGCTCTTCCTCATCTCGCGGATCGCCGAGCTCTATCACCACAACGGGCACGACAACGACCGCGCGGTCGAGCTGGGCTTGCAGCGATCCGGCCGGATCATCACCTCGGCCGCGTTGCTCGTGATGATCGTCTTTGCCGGCTTCATCGCCGGCAAGATGCTCGTGATCAAACAGATGGGCCTTGCGCTCACCGCCGCGGTGTTCCTCGATGCCTCGATCGTCCGGATGCTGCTCGTCCCGGCGACGATGAGCATCCTCGGCCGGTGGAACTGGTGGGCCCCGGCGCCCCTGCGTCGCTGGCACAGCCTGCACGGCATCGAGGAGTAGCCGCCCAGCACCAGCCCTGGGCCACTCCTGCGTGCGCGATGTCGGCTAGACCGTGGGTGCCGCGGGTGCCGCGGGCCGAGCGTCGACCCCGGCCTCCTTGCGCTGCGCTGCCGTGATCGGCG
>JBAQXA010000045.1:0-6959 GCA_049299195.1 Nocardioides sp. | reverse complement strand
CACCGGAGGCGGGGTTGACGGTGGCGACCCGCGCCCCGGAGGCGGCGGGCACGGCCGCACCGCCGATGAAGGCATTGGCCGGGAGCGTGAGTCCGGACGCGGCGGACTGCCAGTCAGCCAGCGAGCGAGGTGCGGTGGGGTGCACGGGATCCTCCCGGGTGATGGGCGCGAGTGTTCTCAGGATGGAAGGGCGGCCTGCACCTGTAAACCAGAAAGATCCGCACTAGGTCATCGGATATTCAGATAGACGAGGCTGCTGGTCCCGATGCAGCCGATGGGCCACGGCGACGAAAGCCCGTGCGCGTCGGGTCAGGCGGACACCCTTGAGCCAGGCCACCACCACCGCCAGCGGCGGGACCTCGTCGGCGATGTCGAGCGCCACGACGGGCGCCCCGTCGTAGGTCAGCGAGTGGTTCGGGCGCTGGTTCAACACGGCATACCCGTGTCCGTGGGCGACCATGGCGCGCACCGTCTCAAAGCCGGACGACCGGTGTCGCACGTCGGGTCGCACGCCCACAGACTCGACGACCGAGCGCAGATAGCCGGCGCTGTGCGGCAGGTCGAGCAGCACCATCGGGTCGTCGGCGAGCTCGGCGAGATGCACCGATCCGCGCTGGGCGAGCCGATGCGTGGGCGACACGATCACATAGGGCGCGGCCAACGCGACCGTCTTAATGTCGAGGTCGTCGTCGAGTTCATAGCCATAGAGCAGCGCGAGCTCGCACTCGGCTCCGCGGAGTTTGTGCTTGAGCGCGGCGTGCTCGGCCTCGATCACGTTGATGCGCACGAGCGGGTGCAGCCGTTGGTACTCCGAGACGATGCCCGGCAGCTCGAAGGGTCCCAGCGTGGTGAAGCACCCGACCGACAGGGAGCCGCGCAGTTCGCTGCCCGCCTCGCGGGCGAGCTCGGCCAGCTCGGCCGAGTGGTCGAGGAGCCGCAGGGCCTCCACGAAGACCCCTTGTCCGGCCTCGGTGAGGGTGAGCCCCTTGGCGTGATGACGCAACAGCAACTGCACCCCGAGCTGCCGCTCCAGCTGCGCGACGGCGGTCGAGATCGCGGACTGGGAGACGACCAACTCCGCCGCCGCGGCCGTCATACTGCCGAGGCGTGCGGCCGTGGTGAAGTAGCGCAGCTGCACAAGCGTGAAGCCCGGTTCGGCCATTGCATCGATTCCTTTGATGACGGTGATCGAATCCTTGCGCTTCCCCGATGAGGGTCGTGTCCGCGACCCTAGCCGACACCGGCATCGCCAGCCACTAACCCGGGGAGGCCCCGCCATGATCAACAACACGCCTACTGAGATGGCGGTCGAGGAGTCCCAAAAGCTGCATCGGACTCTCGGCGCCTTCGACATCCTCTTCTTGATGATCGCCGCCGTCGTCGGCGTCGAAACGCTCGGCCAGGTTTCGGGCTACGGCGCCGAAGCCTTCACCTGGTCAGCGGTGCTGGTGGTGACCTTCCTGCTGCCCTACGGCCTGCTGTTCGCCGAGACCGGCGCGGCATTCGCCGAGGAGGGCGGCGCCTACACGTGGGTGCGCTCGGCCTACGGTCGCCCCGCAGCAGCCATCGCAGCGATGCTCACCTGGATCACCCAGCCCGTGTGGGTCGGCGGATCGATGGCCTTCCTGGCCGCCGAGACCTTCAGCACCTTCGTCACGCACATGGAGCCCGGATCGCTGGCGGACTGGATCTTCAAGCTGATCTTCATCTGGCTGACCGTGCTCGCCGCCGTCGTGAGCCTCCAGCAGGGCAAGTGGATCCCCACGATCGGCGCGATCCTCAAGGTCGGGCTGTTGCTCTTCTTCGTCCTCACCACGGTGCTGTATGCCGTGCGCAACGGCGTGGCGCTGCCCGATCCGGGCTCGTTCAGCCCCACCCTGCTCGGCCTCTTCGGCTCGGTGCCGATCCTGCTGTTCGCCTACCTCGGCTTTGAGTCGGCCAACTCTGCCGCCGGCGAGATGAAGGACCCGGCGCGGGACGTGCCGAAGTCGCTGCTGCGCTCGTGCGCCACCGCAGCCGCCTGCTACCTCGTGCCGATCTTCGCGATCCTGCTGGTCGTTCCGGCCGACGAGATCGAGGGCGTGTCCGGCTTCATGGTCGCCGTCGAGCGGGTCTACTCGGTCTATGGCGGCGCGGCCAGCTTCTTGGTCACGCTGAGCGCCGTCGTTCTGCTCATCGTGCTGGTCACCCAAGGCGCCGCCTGGATGATCGTCTCGGACCGCATGCAGGCCATGGCCGCAGCCGACGGCTCCTTCTTCGGCGGCTACTTCGGCGTCTTCCACGCCAAGTTGGGCACCCCGATGCGGGTCAACATGCTCTCCGGTGTCGTCGCGACGGTCTTCTTGATCGCCGCCGCCCAGCTCACCGGCTCGACCGCCGCCGTCTTCGGCGTGGTGCTGACGATCTCGATCTCGACCTTCCTCCTCAGCTACCTGCTCGTGATCCCGGCCGGCATCAAGCTGCGCTTCCTCTACCCCGAGGTCACCCGGCCCTACCGTGCACCGGTGGGCGATGCCGGCTGGCGGGCGATGGGATGGCTGTGCTTCGCGTGGATCGCGCTGGGCTCGTGGGTCGCGGTCTTCCCCGGCACCCTGGAGCGGCTCTTCGGCATCGACTACCCGTTTATGGAGTACTGGGGCGTGAGCCAGCTGCAGTTCGAGATCTTCACCGTCGGCACGCTCGTCGTGCTCGTCGTGCTCGCGGTCGTCGGCTACGTGCTTGGTGCCCCGGTGCGGGCCGGGCGCACGGCAGACCAGGCCATCGAGGTCTCCACCGGCGGCAACAATGGCTAGAGACCCGCGCTATGACGTGCTCTTCGAGCCGGTGCAGATCGGCCCGCTGACCACCAAGAACCGCTTCTTCCAGGTTCCGCACTGCAATGGCATGGGCTATCGCGACCCGTCGGCACAGGCCGCCATGCGCCGGATCAAGGCCGAGGGTGGCTGGTCGGTGGTGTGCACCGAACAGGTGGAGGTGCACCCGACCTCCGACATCACGCCCTTCATCGAGCTGCGGATCTGGGACGACCAGGATCTGCCCGCGCTTGCGCGGATCGCCGATGCCATCCACGAGGGCGGCGGGTTGGCGGGCATCGAGTTGGCCCACAACGGTATGAACGCCCCCAACCAATACAGCCGAGAGACGGCCCTCGGCCCCTCGCACCTGCCGGTAGCCCCCGACACGCTGGCGCCGATCCAGGCGCGGGCGATGACCAAGCGCGACATCGCAGACCTGCGGCGCTGGCACCGCAACGCCGTACGCCGCTCGATCCAGGTCGGCTACGACCTGGTCTACGTCTACGCCGCCCACGGCTACAGCGTCATGCACCACTTCTTGTCGCCGCGCTACAACCACCGCACCGACGAATACGGCGGCTCGATCGACAACCGCATGCGACTGCTGCGGGAGATCCTCGAGGACACCCTGGAGGAGGCCGACGGCAAGGCGGCTGTCGCGGTGCGGCTCACCGTCGATGAGCAACGCCCCGACGCTGGCATCCGCCGCGAGGACGTCGAGGCGGTGCTGCGCTCGATGGGCGACGTCCCCGACCTGTGGGACTTCGCGATGGGCTCATGGGAGGGCGACTCGTTGACCTCCCGCTTCGCCCCCGAAGGAGCGCAAGAGGAGTACGTCGCCGGGCTCAAGGCGCTGACCTCGAAGCCGGTCGTGGGCGTCGGGCGGTTCACCTCACCCGATGAGATGGTGCGCCAGGTGCGCGCCGGGATCCTCGACCTGATCGGCGCCGCGCGGCCATCGATCGCCGACCCGTTCCTGCCCAACAAGATCCGCGATGGTCAGCTCACCTCGATCCGGGAGTGCATCGGCTGCAACATCTGCGTGAGCGGCGACCTGACGATGTCGCCGATCCGCTGCACCCAAAACCCGAGCATGGGCGAGGAGTTCCGGCGTGGCTGGCACCCCGAGCGGGTCCGGCCGAAGACGTCGGAGAGCCAGGTCCTGGTCGTGGGCGCCGGCCCGTCGGGGCTGGAGGCGTCGCGCGCACTCGGCATACGCGGCTATGAGGTGGCGCTGATCGAGGGGTCGCGGGTGCTCGGCGGTCGCGTGAGCGCGGAGTCGGCACTGCCCGGGCTGTCGGCATGGTGTCGCGTGCGCGACTACCGCGAGCAGGCGCTCGCCGACCTCGACAACGTGACGATCTATCGCGAGAGCCCGATGACCGCCGAGGACATCGTCGAGTTCGGGTTCGAGCACGTGATCGTCGCGACCGGGGCCTCCTGGCGCACCGATGGCGTCGGCCGCTGGCACACCACGCCGGTGCCGATCGCTCCGGGCGCGCAGGTGTTGGGACCGGATCAGTTGTTCGCCGGACAGCGGCCCACCGGCAAGCGGGTCGTGGTCTTCGACGACGACCACTACTACCTCGGGGGAGTCGTTGCCGAGCTACTGCGCAAGGAGGGGTATGACGTCGCGCTGGTCACCGCCGAACCGGTGGTCTCGGCGTGGACGGCCAACACCTTCGAGGTCGGCAAGATCCAGCGCCGGCTGATCGACGCGGGCATCGAGCGGCTCACCGAGACCGTGCTGATGTCGGTCGGCGTCGGCGGGGCGACCGTGGCAGACGTCTACACCGGCGCCGTGCGCGAACTCGAGGCCGACGCCGTCGTGATGGTGACCGCGCGACTGCCACGAGACGAGCTCTTCCTCGACCTAGTGCCGCTCAAGGAGTCCGGCGAAATCGCGAGCGTGCGCGGGGCCGGCGACTGCTGGGCCCCCGGCACCATCGCCGCCGCCGTCTGGTCCGGCCGCCGCGCGGCCGAGGAGTTCGACGACCCAGAGCGCAACAACGACCTCGTCGCCTTCCGCCGCGAGGTCACCAAGCTCGCCTGAGCTGCCGTCGACTCACACCTAGTGGTGGGGTGGATTCAGCCGTCGACCCCGCCCAGTGGGGTGGATTAGTGCCACCAGGGGGCACCAAACCGCCCCACAACGAGCCCGTACGCCGCCCAACTGCTCGTAGCGGACCCACGGCGAAGCCGGAGCTGCCATGATCGGGCGGTGACCCCGGAGCAGCGGCTGCGTGAGCTCGCCGTGCGCCACGCCGCGTTCGCCTGGCTCGACGCTCAGCGCGCGACCGGCAAGGAGACTTTCACCCAAGCCGACACCAGCAACCTGGTCCTGGCCAGCGAGGCGCACCGCCTGATGCCGACCCAGCAGGGCATCTGGAAGCCCCGCTCCCTCGCCGCGGCGCTCTCGATCCGCACCGTCTACAGCCCACCCGGCTCGCCGCGACGGTATGACGACGACATCGGCACCGACGGCGTCTTGCGCTACAAGATGCGCGGCACCGACCCCCACCACTTCGAGAACCAGGCCCTGCGCGTTGCCCAGGCCGAACGCCTACCGCTGATCTGGTGGCAGGGCGTGGAGGGCGGCGGCTACAGCGCGCTGTATCCCGTCTTCCTGATCGCCGAGGAGACCGAGGCGCTGCAGTTCGTCGTCGACATCGACACCGTGCCGCAGACCGACGTCGCGTGGCCGTTGGTGGAGCTCGACTTGGACCCCAACTACCGTCAGCAACTGACCAAGGTGCGCCTGCACCAGCGGCCCTTCCGGGCTGCGGTGCTCCGCGCCTACCGCACGGCGTGCGCGATCTGCTCCTTCCGCCACAGCGAACTGCTCGATGCCGCCCACATCCACGCCGACAGCGCGGGTGGCCTGCCCCGGGTGGCCAACGGCATCAGTCTCTGCAAGATGCACCACTCGGCATACGACCAGAAGATCCTGGGGATCAGCTCGGGCTATCGCGTGCACATCCGCCCCGAGGTGCTCGAAGAGACCGACGGGCCGATGCTGCGCCACGGGATCCAGGAGTTCCACGGCAAGCGGCTCATGGTGCTGCCCGAACGCCGCTCGCAGCGGCCCGATCCCGAACTGCTGGACGCCCGCTTCCAGGCCTTCCGCGACGCTAGCTAACGCGCGCTGGCTGTGGAGGAGTCACTGTGGGGTGGATTGGTGCCACCACGTGGCACCAACGCGCCCCAATAAGGTCTGCGCGACGCCGAGTGGAAACTGGTTGGTGGAGCCTAGGGGACTCGAACCCCTAACCCCCTGCTTGCAAAGCAGGTGCGCTACCAATTGCGCCAAGGCCCCGGGTGCCGCCGAACCCGCCGTGAGCGGGCTGGGTGGCGGGTGGAGTGGGTCAGTTGCGGTCGACGTTGTCGGTCGCTTCGGCCCAGAGAGCCTGCTCCTTCTTGGCGGCGTCGAGGCGCTTCTTGGCGAACGCGGCGCCGGCGGCGGCAAGCAGGACGAGCAGGAACTTCTTCATGGTGGATCCCCCTCAAGGTTCGTCGCCCCGAATGATCTGCGCCGCGCGCGGCACGCGGCTCGGGGACGCGGTGGGCCTAACAGGACTTGAACCTGTGACCTCTTCCTTATCAGGGAAGCGCTCTAACCGTCTGAGCTATAGGCCCGTGCTGCTGTTGCCTCGCGCAAACCACACGCGCTGGCAACGCCGCAGATTACCCCACCTGATGCGGCCGCCTCAAAACGGGCCGCGCCTGTGGCGCTTGATCGCGCCGGCCGTGATCGCCTCGCGCGGTCAGTTGTCCTCGACCAGCGTGAGCTCCAGGCCGCCGAGCAGCGCCGCCGCCATGTTGTAGAGGAACGCCGACAAGGTCGCGATCGCGGTCAACAAGAACACGTCGATCACCGAGACCAGCATCGTGAAGCCCACCACGCGCTGCATGCCGACGTAGTTCTCCACGTTGAACGTCGTGGTGTCCTGTCCGCCGACGACGCTCTGCACCGTCGCGTTGACCGAGTCCCACACACCGGCGGCACCCAGGACCGACCAGACGATCATCACCGAGGTGATGGTCACGATCCCGAACGCGATCGACAGCAAGAGCGCGGTCTTGAAGACCGACCACGGGTCGACTCGCTTGAGCCGCAGGCGGGCCTGACGCGCCGTGCCTGCGGGACGCGGAGCGGTCCGGGCC
>JBAQXA010000044.1:0-5355 GCA_049299195.1 Nocardioides sp. | reverse complement strand
GCTCGATGCGCGACTTACGCTCCGGGCGGATCCGGAACTCCAAACGAGCAGACGCTGCTGGCATCGCCGATCACCTCCACATAGCCCGTACGGACGACTGTACGGACACCCAGCCATGATGTCGAGGGGTTTGGGATCACCGGCCAGGGATCGTCACCCGGGACGCGCGCGCAGAGGGATCGTCTACTGACAGAAGAAGACTGGCCACGCTAGAATTCTGTACATGACGACTCTCTCGCTGGCTGATGCCCGAGCGAACCTGTCCAAGCTCGTGGAGTCCGCGGTGACCACCCACGAGCGGTTCGAGGTCACCCGCAACGGTGACCGGGCCGTCGTGGTGCTCAGTGCTGCGGACTACGACGCCCTGCTGGAGACCGTCGACGTCCTCAGCCGCGCCGAGGAGGTGCAGGCCCTGAAGGAGGGGCTCGACGACCTGGACGCCGGGCTCACCTCGCCCCTGGATGAGGTCCGCTCGGCGATGCTGCGGCGGGGACGCCTCCAATCTTGAGTACGGACCCAGGCGAGGACGGCGGCTACGACGTCGTCCTGACCCGGAGCGCAAGACGAGCCCTCGAGGAGTTGTTGCCCGAAGCGGTCGCCGCGGCCGCCTTCGAGTTCATTGCTGGCCCGCTGCGCACCGATCCCCACCGTGTCGGCAAGCCCTTACGCGAACCGTTGGCGCCCCTGTGGTCAGCACGGCGAGGTGAGTACCGCGTCCTCTACCGGATCCTCGAACGTCGCCTCGTCATCGAGGTCGTCTCGGTGGTCCACCGTCGAGACGCCTACCGCCAATGACCGATCCCGCACAGGCACTCTGCTGACGTTCGGTCACTTGGGGCGCATGGCCAGGGTGACGAAGAGAGTGACGGAGGCGAAGAGCCGTTCGGTTCGTAGGTGATCCAGCCAGGTCGCGCCTGCAGCGTCCGAAAGGTATCCGGCCTGGACGGCCCGCGCGGTCGCGCGCTGACAGCCAAAGACTCGGTCGGCTTCTGCGGTGTCGCGGAAGATGGCCGTAACCGGGATCTTGTCCGTGAGGTAGTGGAGGTCGGCGCCGAGGGTGGCCAGGACGACCAGGGTCGCGCCGAGCCACTGGCGGTCAAGAAGTAGGTCGCCGACGAGATAGGCAGCACCAAGCCCGAAGACCGGGATCAAGGGAAGGAATGCTCCCGCGATCGAGGCTGGCACGCCCCGAAGACCACTGATGAAGAACCAGAACGCGAGTCCGTAATAGACCGATCCGGAGGCGGCGGCGAGGGGTCCCGTTTCCGACACGCCAATCGGGACGATGGCCACCTCTCGCGACATGACACTCATCGCGGCCGCACTGGGTTCGGCCTTCGGGACGGCTCTCGGGAGGCTTGCAAAGCTGAAGCCCTACGAGGTCGACGGAGTTGGCATCACACCTTGAGCACTGTGGGACAGGGCGGAGGGCGGCAGCAGCCCACCCTTGAGGCGGTTCGCTGCGCGCCATTGCAGAGCGCCTAGGACGGCAACGAGCAGGCCGGTGAGAAGGGTCGCGGCCAGGCCGGTGCTGGTGAAGGTGGATCCTGCGACTCCCAGCACAGCCAGCGTGGCGAGAACCCACGCCGCGTCCAGCGACGCGAAGGTCCGACCGTTCTCGCTTGTAACCCCACCTCCCGCCGTCCACGCGAGAAGGACCCCGTATCCGACAAGGCTCGCACCGATGGACGCGATGAGCCCGGCGCCGGGGTTGCCTAGCTGGTACGACCACCACTGGTTGGCAGTGGCCAGTGTCACGCCTGAGGCGGCTGAGAACAGGGCATTAACCATCACGAACCGATCGAGCGCTGTGCGACCGGTGGTGTGGATCTGGATGGCCTTCGCGCGGCTTGGCGTGCCGGTCTCCAGGAGCGCTTTGAGGTCAGCGGAAGTACGTCGTCCGACGCGGGAGAGGTAGGCGCGTAGGAACGGTGCAGCGAGTCGCCCCGTCCTGGTGAGGGTGAACTCGGCGTCCATGGTGAACTGGGTCCGACGCTCATCGTAGGGGCGCGCTTGCCACGTGTTCTGCGCGCCGGTGACGAACGACGGCATCCCATCGGACACCCGGTAGGACAGCCGTCGCGCCTGCGGGTCGTAGCTGGTGAGTTCTTCGGCGATCTGACCGAAGCCCGCGGCGGCGACCTGGCAGGCTCTGCCTGCCACGGGGGCGCCGTTGGGGCCGGGCACTGCTACTCCTCGCGAGGCCCCGATGGCCGAGACCCACTCGCCAACCCGGGCGAACCCCGGACCGATGACCTCCCAGACCTGCTCTGCCGGCACGTCGATGATGATGCTTGTCGAGATCTTCTCGTTCCTGTCCACGGGTGCACTCCTCTGCAACTCCCGCACGCGTCCGCCTTCGGGACGTCGATGCGTCCCCAGAACTCTTTCCGGCGCAGGGCCTGGAGTCGATTCCCACGAAGGGAATGGCCCTGGCGAGCCCGGCTCGGCCACCATGACTGTCATGAGTCTCCTCGCCAGCGCCCCCACGCCTTTCGGTTCGGCCCTACGGCGGTGGCGATTGGCTCGTGGCTGGAGCCAACTACAGCTCTCGGCGGCATCGCAGACCACCTCACGGCACGTGTCCTTCCTGGAGACCGGCCGATCACGGCCCAGCGGCGACATGGTGCATCGACTCGCCGAAGCCCTGGACCTACCCCTCCGCGAGCACAACCAGCTCCTCCATGCGGCGGGACTCGCGCATGCCTACCCCGAGTCCGGCCTCGAGTCGGAGGACCTCGCGGCCTTCAGGAGCGTGGTCGACCGAGTTCTCAGCGGCCATGAGCCCTACCCGGCATTCGCCATCGACGGCCACTGGAACATCGTCCGGGCCAATGCAGCCGCGGAAACCCTCCTGGCCCCCACGGAGGAACGAAATGTCGTTCGATTGACCTACGCCGGCCCTTGGCGCGACCGCATCGCCAACTTCGAGGATCTGGCGCCGGCGGGCCTCGCGCGTCTGCAGGCCGAAGCTGCTCGATTCCCTCACGATGAAGTGCTCGGCGAACTGGTCGAGTTGGCAGCGCTAGCGGTCCGCGGTCTTCCCAGACCCGCTGTCGACCCGTCGCTGAGAGTGCTGTGTCCGCACTTCCGCGTGGGCGATGAGGTCGTGCGCACCATCTCAGTGGTGGCGCAGTTCGGATCTCCGCTAGACGTCACCCTCGACGAACTGCGCATCGAGCTCATCCACCCCGCCGACGATCACGCCCGACGCTTCTTCGAAGGCGATTGAACGCACGACTCTCGAGCGAGATGGGCTCGCGGAGGGTGACCGGAGCGGGATCGTCAAGAGGGACGGCCTCACTAGCAATCCGGCCGAGCCAGCGCTGCTCGGGGGAGATCTCGCCGCATGATCAGGCGCGGCATCCCGCTAGCCACGGCGACAGTGGTGCCGATGACCCGGAATCCGACTCGTGTGAACCTCGACTTGGTCCCCACGAACGCCATGGTCAGATCCATCCGTCCCGGAGGGTCCACCGGATGCGCCTCAACAGCGGGCGCGCCGTGCGAGGCGGCATTAGGCAACCGCACCTTCGCGCAGTGGTGCTGTTACGCCCTGGCGACGATCGCCCGCGCGGACGACGACACAGACGATGCTCCGCCGTCCCGGGTAGGCCACCACTCCCGGCGGGTGTTCACGCCCGCACAGGCGCCGCACGGCCTCTTCTCGCCTTCCATCGCCGAGCTCCTCGATCTCCGCAGCCTGCAGCCGGTGGGACAGGCACCAACAATGGTTGACACGGCGGTTGCGGTTGATGACGTCAGCGAAGTCCTCAAAGCGGTCCTTTGTCACGGGGCGGGTCTCCCACGTCATAGGGCCGCTCCATCACGGAGCGCCGACACCGGACACCGATCGTCACGCGGAGCGTGCCGGTGCCTCATCCTGAGCTGCGGGGAAAGGTGGCCGACGTGCCCCATGGCGCCCGGATAGGGCTACCTACGCGAACGGGTTGATGATGGTCAGGTCAGTCGTGGTGGAGAAGTCACTGACGTCGCGGGTCGCCAGCGTGTAGCCACCCGCAAGGCAGATCCCGGCGATCTGGGCATCTGCCAGAGACATCGGGCGGCCACGCTTCTCGGACTCCACCAGGGCGGACGCGGTCTGTCGTGCTGCTGGCAGGTCGTAGACAGCGATCGCGTCGACGAAGGTGCCGAGCAACTGGCTCCAGCGCTGCTCCAGGTCTCGGCGACGTCGCCCCTGGGGCAGCCTGCCGAGCCCGCGCTCGATCTCCTCGACCGTGACGACGCAGATGGTCAGATCTGCCGGGCCGATGCCTTGCGCCCAAGCGAGCACCGTGCTGTCCGGGGAGTCTCTCATGAACTCCGACACCACGTTGGTGTCAGCGATGATCACGACAGATCCACCGGGCGCGGTGGATCGGTGCGCGACGGCACGTCGAGGTCGACCCCGCCGACCTCGGCCATGGAGGCGTGCAACGACAGCAGGAAGTTGTGCTCGGGAAGGTCGACCGCGGCGTCGAGGATCGCCCGCACCTCGGCCTCGACCGAACGGCCGTGCTCGGCCGCCCGCCCCCGCAGCCGGGCATGCGTACGCTCGTCCAACTGTCTGATCGTCAGCGTGCCCATCTCACCACCTCCTGACAGCAATGCTAGCACTTGATGTGGGCGGAGTCTTGATGGTCTGGGTAGGTTCAAACATCGCGGAGAGCGACGGTCGCTGCTGACCATAGGTATACGAGACCCAGGTCCTTCTGCCAGTAGCACCCTCGCCAGGAGGCAGCGCAGGCGCAGACCGACGCGAACCATGGCCCCGAGGTCCTTCCGCCGCGTACCGTCCCGGTCTACGCGGCAAGTGTCATTGCGCCGCCTGTGGCCATCCGATTCCCGCAGGCGATCCGCTTGCGGTGAACCTGCTGTCGATGCTCCCGAGGCCAGCCTGTTCCCCGTTTACGGTTTGACAAACGGGAATCGTGAGCCCCACCGATAACGACTGTTTTCAGGACGTCAAGTGGACGGCCAATTCGCACTTCTTTGGCTTCGGTGAGGCGGCATCGGCCCCCATCAACGCTTCTGAAAGTGCCACACGATAAGCGCTGGCTGGCCATGGTGGGCAGCTTGGGCTGCCTCGGGTACCCAGGTATGTAGACCCCACACCGAAGGTGGTCAAGTCCGTTGGGGTGGTGTACGAGGTTGATCCCTCGGTTGGGGGTGTTGGTCAGGCTGTGAGTGCCTGGAGTTCGAGTTCGGTCACCTCCTCGATGTGTTCGGTGTCGAGGGCCTGTGCTCGGGCGAGTACGTCGAGTCCGAGGTAGCGGCGGCCTTCGGTCCACTCGTCGTGCTGTTCGGCCAGGACCGCGCCGACGAGCCGGATGATGCTGGCACGGTCGGGGAAGA
>JBAQXA010000043.1:0-1882 GCA_049299195.1 Nocardioides sp. | reverse complement strand
AGCGCTGTGTCGAGCTGGCCTCGATCAGGGTCGCCGACGACTCGCTGGCTGAGCGCGTGCTCGCGCTCGGGGTGCGCGACGAGCTCCTCGACGAGGGCTTGGCCGAGCTCACGGCGGTCGTCGCCGGTTGCCGTGAGGGCGCCACCGGCAACGTGACCGTGGAGGCCAACCTGCGCATTGCCCGTGGCCTGGACTACTACACCGGCACGGTCGTCGAGGTCTTCATGGCGGGCTATGAGCGGCTCAAGTCGGTCGGCGGCGGCGGTCGGTATGACGCCCTGGCCACCGACGGGCGCACTACCTACCCGGGGGTCGGCATCTCCTTCGGAGTCTCCCGATCGACCATCCCGCTGCTCGCCGATGGCGTGTTGTCCTCGACGCGCGCGGTGCCGAGCGCCGTGTTCGTGGCGGTCAACGACGAGGAGTCCCGAGCCGTCAGCACGAGCGTTGCGGGGGCACTGCGTGCACGCGGCATACCGTGTGAGGTGGCGGCCAGCCCGCAACGGTTCGGCAAGCAGATTCGCACCGCCGAGCGGCGCGGCATCCCGTGGGTCTGGTTCGTCCAAGAGGACGGCACCCACCAGGTCAAGGACATCCGCACGGGTGCGCAGAGCGCGGCGGACCCGCAGGACTGGGCCCCACCCGCGGCCGATCTCTTCCCCCAGATCATCCAACGCAACGATCAGCAAGACATGAAGGAGCACTCGTGATTCGCACGCATGAGGCGGGGGCGCTACGGGCAGCCCACGCCGGCGAGACCGTTCGGCTGGCCGGATGGATTGCCCGCCGCCGAGATCACGGTGGTGTGGCCTTCCTCGACCTGCGTGAAGCCAGCGGGGTCGTGCAGGTGGTCGTGCACGACGAGGCCATTGCGGGTGCGCTGCGCAACGAGTACTGCATCGCGGTGACCGGCGAGGTCTCGATGCGGCCGGCTGGCAACGCCAACCCAGCCCTCGCCTCGGGCGAGATCGAGGTCATCGCCACCGACGTCGAGGTGCTGAGCGCTGCTGCGCCCTTGCCGTTCCCGATCGACGACAAGGTGGATGTGGGGGAGGAGGCGCGGCTGCGCCATCGCTACCTCGACCTGCGCCGCAGCGGACCGGCGAGCGCCCTGCGCCTGCGGAGCAAGGTCAACAAGGCTGCTCGCGACGTGCTCGATCGGCGCGCGTTTGTGGAGATCGAGACCCCGACGCTCACCCGCTCTACCCCTGAGGGTGCCCGCGACTTCTTGGTGCCTGCGCGGTTGCAGCCGGGAAGTTGGTACGCCCTGCCGCAGAGCCCCCAGCTGTTCAAGCAGTTGCTGATGGTCGCCGGCATGGAGCGCTACTACCAGATCGCACGCTGCTACCGCGATGAGGACTTCCGGGCCGATCGCCAACCCGAGTTCACTCAGCTCGACATCGAGATGAGCTTCGTCGAGCAAGACGACGTCATCGCGATCGCCGAGGAGGTCCTGCAGGCCCTCTGGTCCCTCATCGGATACGACGTGCCGAGCCCGCTGCCGCGGATGACGTATGCCGAGGCGATGGCGCGCTACGGCTCCGACAAGCCCGATCTGCGCACCGACCTCGAACTCGTGGACTGCACGGCGTACTTTGCCGAGACCGACTTCCGGGTCTTCCAGGCCCCCTATGTAGGTGCGGTGGTCATGCCTGGCGGCGCATCGCAACCGCGTCGCCAGTTCGACGCCTGGCAGGAGTGGGCCAAGCAGCGCGGCGCTCGCGGGCTGGCCTATGTCACCGTCGGCGCCGACGGGGAGCTGGGCGGACCGGTCGCCAAGAACCTCACCGAAGCCGAGCGGGGCGGTCTTGCCGCCCATGTGGGTGCCAGCGCAGGCGACTGTGTCTTCTTTGCCGCCGGGCCGGTGAAGTCCAGCCGAGCC
>JBAQXA010000042.1:0-5816 GCA_049299195.1 Nocardioides sp. | reverse complement strand
GCAGGGGGAGGCGCACCTCCGCACGCGGACCGGGGCGCAGCCGCAACTCCGCACGCAGGCCGACGTCCACGAGATGTGGACCTGGCTGCTGCGGCGATCCTCCGCCGGGCGGCCCGAATACGGGGCGTCGACCTGGCTGATGCTCATCGGTGCCGACGACGTCCCGGTCTCGCCACTGATCGAGCTCTCCCACGAGGATCACCCCACCCCTCAGCCGCCCACGCGGCAGGAGATCATGCACCTCTCCTTGCTCCTGCGCACGCTCGCGGCCGAGATCGGTCAGCCCGGACTCCGGGTCGCACCACTGCGCGCACGCCCGGGGCCTTCCAAGCCCGATGCCGACGACCGGGCCTGGGCCCACGCCTACAGCCAGGCTGCCCGGCTCGCGGCGATGCCTGCCGAAGTCATGCACCTCGCCGGCGACCAGGGCGTGCTGCCGCTCCCGATCGACGAGATCGGGTTCGGCGACTGAGTCACTGAGCGCCTACGCTGGCTCAATGCGCAACCCGTTTCGACGCCCCACCGCCACGAGTCACGCTGAGGCCAGCGAGCACGCGGCGGCCGGCGGTGTGGTGGTCTACTGGCGACCGGGCTGCCCGTTCTGCATGATCCTGCGCACGGCGGTCTCCGCCGACGCCGACAAGGCGGCGTGGGTGAACATCTGGGACGACCCCGACGCCGCGGCATACGTCCGCAGCGTCAACGACGGCAATGAGACCGTGCCGACGGTCGTCATCGACGGCGCACCCCACACCAATCCGGCACCGGGCCTGGTTGCGGCCGCCCTCGCGGCAGCCGGGTGAGCGCCCCTTCGGCGGCGGAGACCGGTCGCGGGTTCGGCTTCGAGGTTGGCGTCGGCCTGCCTGGCAAGCAAGGACGCACCGGCACGATCACGACTCCGCACGGCACGATCCGGACGCCTGCCTTCGTCGCGGTCGGCACCAAGGCCACGGTCAAGGCCGTGCTGCCCGAGTCGGTCGCCCAGGCGGGGGCGCAGGCGGTGCTCGCCAACGCCTACCACCTCTATCTCCAGCCGGGCGCCGACATCGTCGACGAGGCGGGCGGACTCGGCGCGTTCATGAACTGGCGCGGGCCGACATACACCGATTCCGGCGGGTTCCAAGTGCTCTCCCTCGGCGCGGGCTTCAAGAAGGTGCTCGCGATGAACACCGAGGGGCTCTCCGACGACGACGTGATCGCGGCCGGCAAGCAGCGGCTCGCGCATGTCGACGACGATGGGGTGACCTTCATCAGCCACCTCAACGGCGACCGACACCGGTTCACCCCCGAGCGCTCGATCGAGATCCAGCACCAACTCGGCGCGGACATCATTTTCGGCTTCGACGAGTGCACCACCCTGCTCAACACCCGCCCCTACCAGGAGAAGGCGCTCGCGCGCACGCAAGCGTGGGCCGTGCGCTGTCTCGCCGAGCACGCCCGCCAGACCGCCGCACGCCAGCACCGGCCCTACCAAGCGCTCTTCGGGGTGGTGCAGGGCGCGCAATATGAGGATCTGCGCCGGCAAGCCTCGCGGGACCTGGCCGCGCTCCAAGTCCCCGACGCCGACGGCACGCCCTGGTCATTCGACGGCTACGGCATCGGCGGCGCGCTGGAGAAGGAGCGGCTCGGCACCATCGTCGGGTGGTGCAGCGACGAACTCCCCGAGGACAGGCCGCGACACCTGCTCGGCATCAGCGAACCCGATGACCTCTTCACGGCGATCGAGAACGGCGCCGACACCTTCGACTGTGTCTCGCCCTCGCGAGTGGCCCGCAACTCGGCGCTCTACACCCGCTCGGGGCGCTTCAACGTCACCACCGCAGCCAACCGGCGAGCCTTCGCGCCCATCGATGAGGAGTGCGACTGCTACACGTGCACGCACTACACCCGCGCCTACCTTCACCACCTGTTCAAGGCGAAGGAACTACTCGGCGCCACCCTCGCCACGATCCACAACGAACACTTCATCATCGGCCTGGTCGACCGGATCCGGGCGAGCATCGAGGCCGGCGACTTCGCGGCATACCGCGACGACTTCCTCGGCCGCTACTACCGCTAGCCCGCCCGCGCGCCCGGCTGGCGCGGGGTCCCTCCCGTCTCCCGCGCCCTTGGCGCGTCTCCCGCGGCGCTGGAACCACTAACCCCGCGTTGGGACACCCCAAAAGTGACACCAACCCCGCGGCAGACGGTACGGCGGCCACCCCACGCCACCCCGCACGTCTCCCGCGCCTTTGGCGCCTCTCCCGCGGCGTTGGTGCGTCTCCCGCGGCGCTGGAACCACTAACCCCGCGTTGGGACACCCCAAGAGTGACACCAACCCCGCGGTAGACGCCTAAACACCGCGGCAGACGGCCAAACCGGGCGTACGCCGCACCAACACCGCGGTAGACGGCTCGCGGCCTGCGGCCCGGCCCGAGCAGCGGGTCAGGCGGGGTCCGCGCCCAGCAGCCCCTCGCGGCGCTTGATCGCGCGGATGACGGCATACGTCACAGGGAGGAAGAGCACTTCGACGCCCACCTTGTATAGGTAGCCCACCACGGTGAACGACAGCAGCGAGCCCCACGTGGGGAAGATCCCCACGAACGCGATGAAGCAAAACAGTGCCGTGTCGGCGAACTCCCCCACCACCGTCGAGCCGACCAGCCGCGCCCACAGCCGGCCCTCGCCGCGCCGCTTGAGCCACACCAGCACATAAGCATTGAGCAGCTGCCCCACGGCATAGCCGATCAGGGAGGCGATCACGATCCGCGGCACGAACCCCAGCACCGCCTGGAATGCCGCCTGGTTGGTGTAGCCAGGCCCCGGCGGAGCGGCCCCCACGATCAGGAAGGTGACCGACGCCAGCGCCGCCATCGCGAAGCCGACCCAGATCGCGCGCCGAGCCTGTGTGAAGCCGTAAACCTCGGCCAGGACGTCGCCCAGGATGTAGGTGAGCGGGAAGAGCAAGGCCCCGCCGTCGGTGAAGATCCCGCCCAGCAGCGGCACCCCCGACTCCACGATGGTGATCGTCTTGGTGGCCGCGATGTTGGAGATCAGCAGCAGGCTGCAGAAGACCGAAACGACGATCGCGTATGTCGCGCTCGGGGTGGTCACAAACCGCACCGCGGGTTCGGCCCGGGTCTCGGGCGCAGGGGTGCTGGTCACGGCGGGCAAGCCTACGCCGGATCGACCACCCACGGCTCCTTGACGAGCCGCGACCAGGCGAACCGATCGATCAGGTCGGCCGCCGCGACGCGCTCCCCCGCCCTCGCCAAGCCGCACGAGACCGCGAGCCGTGCGAGCACCTCCTCCGCGCCAACTCCCAGGGCCGCGAGCTCCGCCAACGTCACCGCGCCATCACGCTTAGCGAGCCGCTGACCAGCACGATTGAGGGCCAGCGGCACATGGCCGTATGCCGGGATCGGCAGCCCCAGCAGACGCGCCAGGTGGGCCTGCCGCGGCGCAGAGGCGAGGAGGTCGTCGCCTCGGACCACCTGATCGATGCCTTGATCGGCATCGTCGACCACCACGGCAAGGTTGTAGGCAGGCGTGCCGTCGCCGCGTACCAACACCAGGTCGTCCACCACCCCGGTCACCTCGGCGTGGAGCGCATCGCGGATCGTCTCTACGGCCAGGTCCGCTCGCAGCCGGATCGCGGGCGGGCGCCCTGAGGCGATCCGGTCCTGCCGCTCGGCGGCGCTGAGGCCCCAACAGGTCCCGGGGTAGGCACCCTCTGGCGCCACCAACTCCCCCGCCCCCGCCGCCTGCGGCGCCGACGCGGCCTCTCGGATCTCCCGCCGCGTGCAAAAGCACGGGTAGGTCAGCCCGGCCTCGGCGAGCCTGGCGACCGCGCCGTCATACAGCCCGAGGCGTTGGGACTGGAAGACCACCGGCCCGTCCCAGTCGAGCCCGAGCGCGGCGAGATCGGCGAGTTGCCGCTCGGCGGCACCCGGGACGGTCCGGTCCCTGTCGAGATCCTCCATCCGCACGAGAAACGATCGGCCGCTGGATCTCGCCGCCAGCCAAGCCAGCAGCGCCGTGCGCAGGTTGCCGAGATGGAGATCGCCCGAGGGGCTCGGCGCAAACCTGCCCGCCCCCGCTTGCTCCATGCCGCTCATCATCTCGCACGCTACGCCCCCGGTGGGGTCGCTAGAGTCCGAGCCATGCCGACGACGAAGGGACCGGGTCAGGCACTCTTCGAGCGCCTGACGGCGCAATTGCGCGCGGAGCCGGCGATCAGCGAGGGCCGCATGTTGCACAGCCCCGGGCCGGGTGGGTGAGGCATTCTTCGCCTTCGTGGGTCGGGACAACCGGCTGATCCTGAAGCTGCCCGCGGCACGCGCCCGCGAGTTGCTCGCAGACGCGGTGGTGGCGCCGGTCGAGATCGGCACCCGCGTGATGCGGGAGTGGGTGGCGGTGGCCTACCCCGATGCCCCCGATGACACAGGCGGCGAACTCCTGTGGGCCGACCTGATCGCTGAGGCGCGCAGCTACGTGGCGACGCTCAACTGACCGTCCCGTCATTGCCGAGCGGTCTGGCACAGTAGGGACGTGAGTGCGACGACGGCGAGCGAGCCCCAGACGGGCTCGGACCCCTGGGCCTTCGACAACTCCTACGCCCGCGATCTCGAGGGCTTCTACGCCCGGTGGCAGCCGGCGGCCGCACCGCAACCTGCCCTCATCGCCCTCAACGAACCGCTCGCCAGCGAGCTCGGTCTCGACCCGGCCTACCTCCGCAGCCCCGAGGGCCTGGCGGTGTTGTCGGGCAACGCGGTGCCCGAGGGCGCCCAACCGCTGGCGCAGGCCTACGCCGGCCACCAGTTCGGTCAGTTCTCGCCCTTGCTCGGCGACGGCCGGGCGCTGCTGCTCGGCGAGCTGATAGACCGCACCGGCGCCCGCCGCGACATCGCCTTCAAAGGCTCAGGTCGTACGCCGTTCTCCCGCGGCGGCGACGGCTACGCCGTGCTTGGTCCGGTGCTGCGCGAGTACCTTCTCGGCGAGGCGATGCATGCCCTCGGCATCCCCACCACTCGCGCGCTCGCGGCGGTCACGACCGGCGAGCAGGTCCGGCGCCAGGGGCTCGAACCCGGCGCCCTGCTCACCCGAGTCGCCGCCTCGCACCTGCGCGTCGGCACCTTCGAACTCCTCGCGACCCGCGGCGGCCCCAACCAGGTGCGCCAACTCGCCGATTACGCGATGGCCCGCCACTACCCCGACCTGCCGGCGGGCGACTTCGCCGGCTTCCTCAGCGCGGTGGTCGCGCGCCAGGCCAGTCTGATCGCGGACTGGATGGCGGTCGGCTTCATCCACGGCGTCATGAACACCGACAACATGACGATCTCCGGCGAGACCATCGACTACGGCCCCTGCGCCTTCATGGAGGCCTATGACGAGGGCGCGGTGTTCAGTTCGATCGACACCGGCGGGCGGTATCGCTATGGCAATCAGCCGCCGATCGCGGCCTGGAACCTCTCCCGCTTCGCGGAGACGCTGCTCCCGCTGCTCGATGAGGATCCAGAGCGCGCAATCGCCCTCGCCACCGCCGAGGTCGAGCGCTTCTTCGACCTCTTCGACGCCGCCTATCTCGCTCGGATGCGGGCCAAGCTCGGCCTTGATGCGTCGGTCTCAGACTCCGCGCGCGACCAGGCGGATCGCGAACTCCTGCGCGACCTCTTCGCCCTCGCCAAAGTCAACCGCATTGACTACACATTGCTCTTCCGCCGCCTGGCCGCCGAGCTCCGCGGCGAGCCGGACGCCGTACGCGGGCACGTGCTCGACCTCGCGGCGTACGACGACTGGTCGGCGCGGTGGCACTCCCTGCTCGGCGAGCCTGAGGC
>JBAQXA010000041.1:0-1598 GCA_049299195.1 Nocardioides sp. | reverse complement strand
GTCGGCTGACATGCCTCTGACGATACCTGCAGTTGCCATCGCTCATCTCCTCTGTGTGGCGGTTTCGATCGCCGAGGCCCTACTCCGTCTCAGTGCCCGATTGCTCGAGGTTCGGCCGTGTCGATTGGCCGGTGAAGGGCTGACCGTTGGTGGTGATGGTGGCGCCGTTGGTAAGGCTGGGCCCATCGAGTCCGGCGAACTGGATGTCGGGCCCGATGGTCACGTTGTCGAAGGTGACCTGGACGCGGTCCCACACCGCCTTGTCGAACGAGATCGTCTTGCCGGTGAACTCCGCCCCATCGAACGAGGTTCGCGCGCCGGTGAAGTGTGCGCTGTCGAACGAGGTCTTCTTGCTGGTGAACTGCGCCCCGTCGAACCAGGTCGTCGCGCCGGTAAACTGCGCCCCGTCGAACGAGGTCGCCTCGCCGGTGAAGTGCGCCCCGTCCAACCGGGTCATCGCGCTGGCGAACCACGCCCGGTCAAATAGGGTCAACGCGCTGGCGAACCGTGCCCCGCGAAACCAGGTGAGCTCACTGGCGAACTGCGCCCCGACGAACGAGGCCAACATGCCGGAGAACCGCGCACCGAACACGGTCCCATGGCTGGTGAACTGCGCCCGGTCGAACGACGTCTCGCCGGTGAAGTACGTCCTGAAGAATGAGGTTGTCTCGCCGGTGAAGTGCGCCTCGTCGAACGAGGTCATCTCGCCGGCAAAGATGGCGTCGCGGAAGGTGGCGTTGTGGAGGCTGGCGCCGGTGAAGTCGAAGTTCTTGTCGCTCCAGGACGCGGGCGCGGACGCGGACGCGAGCAGGTGGGCGCGGATCACCGACACCACCGTGGCTCGCACCTCGGCCTCGCCGGGTGGTGGGTCGTCTTCCTTGACGGGCATCCGCAGGTAGGCACACAGGACGTCGATGCACACCTGCTGCTGCTCCGGCCAGTCATCAGCCAGGCGGGCCATCGCGTAGACCCCAGCCAACCGCACCGCAGCCTTTTCGTGCCCGAGCTGGCCAGACGCGCTGTTATACCGGTCGGCGAACGCGGCCGCGTCAGCCCGATGGGATGCGCCCTCCTCCAGCCGCTGCTTGCGGTAGGCGTACACCCCGGCGAAGACGGCGCCGACGACTCCGACCAGGGTCAGGACGATCTTTGTGACCTCAATCGCGGGCGCATCGGCCCCGATGAGGTCTTCACGCCCCCGAAGGAATGCGTTGAAACCGAAGGCCAGCCCCGTCGCGCCAACCAGCCACAGCAGGACAACAACCCCCACCGGGAACAGCTTGGGCGTATGTCCAACAGGGTTGGGCCGAGCCCAGATGCGTCGGAGGCGGTCGCGCCACCGCGCCCACAGTTTGGGCATCTCAGGTGCCGGCCGGGCGGCCCTTGCGGGGGCTTCCGCCTAGCGGGTACGGCTTACCGCCGTTGTAGGCGTCCTCGACCCGGGCGCACTCCCGGTTCATCACGGCCTCCATCCACTCCGACATCGAGGCGTACCCCTCGTGCAGCCGGGCGGCGTGCTCGGTGGCGCGGATCCGCGCGAGGGTGTTCGGGTGGGCCTGGAACGGCATACGTTGCTTCACTCCCCCGCTGGCGTGGAC
>JBAQXA010000040.1:0-2707 GCA_049299195.1 Nocardioides sp. | reverse complement strand
GGTCACTGACGCCTCCGACCAAGCCGCGCTCCGTCGTACGCCATCCCCCACGGCGGCACCGGGTCGCCCCGGTCCACGGCTTGCTCGTGCGCAGCAGCAAGCCGCTCCTCTTCGAGGGTCCGCGTCTTGAGGCGGTCGGGGAGGGAGTACTCGGGTTCAAGCGGGTTCTGTGGCATACCAACCAGCGTGGGGAAGACGGCGGTGGATGTTCAGTGGCAAGCGGTAACCACGCGCGTCTCGGCAGCGAGAGGGCAGACGTCGAGTAGGTTCCGGAGTACGCAAGGAAAGGGCTTCAATGGCGGCGGAACACCAAGCCTGGTCGATGCACCCGGACACGAGGGCCAATGCGCGATTCTTGGCCAAGCACGCCGGCCTCATCTTCGCCGCGTTGCCAATCGCCCTTCTCGTCCTACGGATCGCGATGACCAGCCAAGGCGACGCAGCGGTTGCGGCGGCTCTCGTTGCGAATGCCGAACTCACAACGTTATTGGTGTTCACGCTGATTCAGTGGGTTGGCGTCATCATCTTTGTTGGATCTGTCGCCCTGATAATGACGCGGGGCATGAAGGGCGTTTTCAAGACGCTACCGGAGACAACCCGCTACAACCTTGTAGCCGCTTGGTGGAGCCTCGCTGGTCTCTACATAGCGACGCGACCCTGGACCGCCGCGCTCGCATCAGTTGGAATCCTTGCGGCCTACGTACTTCTGTGGATGGGATCACGTCGGCTGAGCAAGCGCCGCACCGACGGCGAAGTCACCTCCCAGTACCTCGTCGTGGAACCAGCGGCCTTCATCTTCGTCCTGGTCCCCACTCTCGTCTCGCCCGCTCTATGGCTTCCGATGGAGGAGATTCAGGTCGAGGCAGGGACAACGCAAGTTGGCTACGTCCTGGATCAAACCGACGTGCTTACCGTTGTGCGCGAGCGCGGTGGACTCATCTACATCTCGGACGACAAAGTGAAGTCGAGGATGCCATGCGTGGCCCGCGTGGAGGCCCCCTCTGTTGTTTCCCTCGTCTTAGACCGCGACCATATGAGGACCGCCAAGTGTCCTAGCCTTAAGTAGGCTGCGCAACAGCAGAAACATCCGATACGGAGATATCGAGGAGATAAAAGTTGGGTTCTTATGCCAGATTCCGGATCGGAGAGTACGAGTTTGGTCAGATCAAGAATGTAGTTGATGACGAAGTCCTAGCCATATTCAACGACGACATGCTGGTCCGCGAAACCCAGTGGGCCAGCAAGTACTATGAATGGTGGCCACGCGAGAACCCCGCCGACGACAGCTCCTCGGACGAGGACTATGAGGTCGAGGTCATCAAACTCATTGCCCCTGGTCCCGTGGTTTCTGCGCGGCTCGATCTATTGGGCATTACTGCGGAGGAAGCCTCAGCCCTGCTACAGCGGGAGCTAGAGGCCACGGTCTCATACCACCTCGACGACCTTGAATTGGACGACCCTGAGTTGACAGAGCAATCCCGGCAGGTCGTTCAGGCCGTGAGCTCGCTGACAACGGAGTCGTGGCTGGGAGCGGTCCGCGATTTGGAGGCGGCGATCGCCGAGAGCCGTCCCTACCAAGTAGGTTCGCCGGCTTGGCACTTGGACCTCATCGACTACTGGGAATGGAGACACGCCTTGCGTCTGCTCCTCGTGGCGTTTCCGGATCAGGAGGTAGAACTGGATCTGACCGACCTTGCCGAGGGAGGTTGGCTGGACACTGAATTCGAGGTCTTTCGGCCCTCGGTCGCGATGGGCACTCTCCGCCAGACATTGGCAACCCACGCACCCATCGTCGTTCTGACAGAGGGGCGGACGGACGCGGAGTTTCTTGAAGCTTCGCTTCTACTGCTCTACCCACACTTCAAGGATCTGGTTCGCTTCCTCGATTACGAGACCAAGCCCGAGGGAGGCGCCGCTGCCCTCCTCAGAACGGTCAAAGCCTTCGCGGCGGCGGGTATCACCAACCGCGTGGTCGCGGTCTTGGACAACGACGCTGCTGCTCGCGATGCCCTGCGTGGCATCGACCTTCAGGCGCTGCCAGCAAACATCAAAGTAATCCGCTATCCCGACATAGAGTTGGCGACGGCGTACCCCACGTTGGGGCCACCGAGCGCGAGCGCCCCTGAAGGCAGACTCGAACTTGCGGATGTGAACGGACTCGCCGCTAGCGTCGAGTTGTATCTCGGGCGCGATGTTCTTGGTGACAACGACGGCCAACTCAAGCCGGTCCAATGGCGATCATTCCTTCAGGGTGTATCTGCTTACCAGGGCGAGGTCATGGGTAAGGACGCGATCCACAAGAACTTTCGGCGAAAGTTGAAGCAGGCAGACGTATCGACATCTTCTGGTCAGGATTGGGGGGATATGCGCGCAGTGCTGGACGAGATCCTCGAGGCATTCCAAGGCAGGCGCCTGCCTGACCACATCTGCGAGCACACCGGTCAAAGTGAAACGACGCTGCGCTTACGACGGCTGGGTCGGGCGGGTGACTAGCATCGAGGCCCGAACTGGCGCATTCGGTTCGGGCCTCGCGGCAAGGCGGTTTCGCGTCGGGCCTAGAACAGGTCGCGCGGCGTGACTCCAAGCGCATCGGCCAGCGCGTACAGGTTGTCAAGGCCGATGTTCCGCTCACCACGCTCCACGCTGCCGACGTAGGTGCGGTGGAGGTCGGCTTGATGCGCCAAGGCCTCCTGGGACAGGCCGCGCT
>JBAQXA010000039.1:0-5360 GCA_049299195.1 Nocardioides sp. | reverse complement strand
CGGGTCTCGATGGCCGCGAGATCTTCGGGCTTGAAGGGCACCTCGACGTCGAAGTCGTAGTAGAAGCCGTTCTCCACCGGCGGGCCGATGCCGAGCTTGGCCTCGGGGAACAGCTCCTGAACCGCCTGGGCCATGACGTGGGCGGTGGAGTGGCGCAGGATGTCGCGGCCATCGGCTGAGTCGATGGCGATGGGCTCGACTTCGTCACCATCAGCGAGTTCGTAAGCCAGGTCCTTGAGTTGGCCGGCGACGCGCGCGGCGATCACGTCGGGGACATCGGCATACAACTCCCATGCCTTGGTGCCCGTCGTCACGGTCCGCTCTTCACGCGCTTCGGCGGTGACGAGGACGACCTTGACGTCAGACACGATGCTCAACTCCCTGTGGGATCTTTGGCCGAGCCTCTCTCGGCCTCCCGAAGGTTACCGAGCGGTGAGGCGTTGAGTCGCATCGTTATCGGCGGTGGCGGTCGGTGGAGGCACGGCCTCCGGCCCGGCGTGGCGCCCGGTGACCCAGGGCCCAGTGACGGGGCCAGGCATCTCTCGGTGGGCGATACTGGGTTCGAATCCTATTCCGATGTATGCGGCGATACTGGACAAGAGTGCACAGAAGGCTCCTGACCTGCGGAAACAAGAACATCTATCGCTCTGGCGCGTGGACAGAAGCACACAAGTTCTGACATCCTAGTTGCACGTTGTTGCACGAACTAGGGAGTGGACATGCCACGCAGGCGCGGATTCGGTGCGATCAGGAAACTTCCAAGCAAGCGCTATCAGGCGTCCTACGTCGGTCCCGACACGATCCGGCACATGGCATCGGTGACGTTCGAGACGGCCGAGGATGCCGAGGCGTGGCTCACCGATCGACGCCGCGAGATCAAGAACGAGGACTGGACACCGCCCACGACGAAGAAGCCACTCACGTTTGGGGAGCACGCCGAGCGCTGGCTCACGCACCGCCAGTTGAAGCCACGCACGCGCTACCACTATCGCAAGATCCTCGACGCGCGGATCTTGCCGACGTTCGGCGACGTCGCCTTAAAGCACGTCACGGCCGACCTGATCGACGACTGGCACTACCGGATGGGGCAGACGACCCCGACCGCCAACGCGCACGCCTACGGCCTCGTGAGGACGATCCTGGGTGACGCCGTGCAACGTCGGCTGATCGACTTCAACCCCTGCCACATTCGCGGCGCTGCCAACACGAAGCGCGTCAAGCAGATCAGCCCCGCCACCCTGCCCGAGCTCGAGGCACTGACGAAGGCGATGCCCGAGCGCTACCGGCTGATGATCCTCCTAGCGTCATGGTGCGGACTGCGCTTCGGGGAGATCACCGAGCTACGCCGCCACGACTTCGACCTGACAAACGGCGTCGTCAAGATCCGCCGAGCCGTGGTCCGCGTCGACGGGGAGTTCATCATCGGCACACCGAAGTCAGACGCAGGTACGCG
This sequence comes from Nocardioides sp., assembly GCA_049299195.1. Classification (GTDB taxonomy): domain Bacteria; phylum Actinomycetota; class Actinomycetes; order Propionibacteriales; family Nocardioidaceae; genus Nocardioides. The sequence continues at coordinate 3,907 of JBAQXA010000039.1, read as the reverse complement.
CGACGTTTCGATTCCGCCGCACCTTCTCCCCGTCGTGAAGGCGCACCTGGGCGACAACATCACCGGGGGCCGCGAAGGCCTCCTATTCCCTGCCGCTGGCGACCCGACGAAGCACCTAGCGCCCGCCACCCTCTACCGGGTCTTCTACAAGGCGCGCGAGGCCGCAGGCCGACCCGATCTCCGGTTCCACGACCTTCGCCACACCGGAGCGGTCCTGGCCGCCAGCACCGGCGCCACACTGGCCGAACTGATGGCCCGCCTCGGACACTCCACCGCCGGCGCAGCATTGCGATACCAACACGCGGCCAAGAACCGCGACAAGGTCATAGCCGAAGCGCTGTCGAACCTGGCGATGAAGGACCCCTAATTTTGCGCCAAGGAAGCCAGCCATATCAACTTGGACGCCGACACCGCAGCCCGTCGGCCGCTGACCTCGAGCGGCCGCCCCGTATACGCGTCGGCCTCGGCGGTCTCGTCCGACATCTCGCTAAGCTTAGGCAAGCGAGCGGTGTGGGAATCACGCGCCTCATGGCTTCATTCGGGCCGGTTACCGCACGCCTATCGCATCGTCTACAAGTGCCGGTAGACGATCCCTACGTGGCTGCTGACCTGCGTGTTTCGGTGGAGCTGAGGGGACTCGAACCCCTGACCCTCTGAACCCATTCGCCGGTTCGCGGACCTCGAGATTTCTCGACCTATCTCCACGAAACAGCCTCTGACCTGGGCCGATGCCGCGAACCGTCTTGCTGACATCGTCCACTGTACGTGGACGAATCGGAGCATCTGGGGCGATCTCGACCCAGTTCGAGCCGAAAAAGTGTCCAGAAATCCAGACGGGAAAGTCAACGTTGCCGTGCCCCGAGCCGGCCTGACTTTCAGGTCAGCCCAGGCATCTTTGGTGGCGTCGCTCCCCGTACGTCAGGCGCGCCCATCCGCGCTGCATCGGCGGTGTGGTCGTCGGGTTCGCGCTGGGACTGCAGCTCAGCCTCCACCCGCGCTCGATAGTGCTCGACCTCGCGCCTGACGACCTCGTCGTCCCACCCGAGGATCGGTGCGACCAGGGCCGCAACCTCGTGTGACGCGTCGATCCCGCGGTCCGGCGTTTCGATCGAGATCCGGGTGCGTCGAGTGAGGATGTCATCCAAGTGCAGTGCGCCCTCGTGGCTGGCGGCGTAGTGGGCCTCGACCTTGAGGTACTCGGGGGCGCCGGTAAGCGGCTCCCCGAGGTGGGGCATCTCCTCCGTCAGCCGGAGCAGCTCGGTATAGAGGGTGCCGTACCGGCCCAGCAGGTGTTCGATCACCGAGACGTGCAGACCGTTGCGGTCCGCGATGAGTTGGCGTGAGTTGTGAGCGCCAATGTAACCCTCGGCTCCTGCCAGCGGAACATTCTCGGTGCAGGACGCGGCGACCTTGCGCTCGAGTCCGTGGACCGCAGCGTCCACGGCGTCCTTGGCCATCACCCGGTAGGTCGTGTATTTGCCCCCGGCGATCACCGTCAGTCCCCGCACCGGGCTGGCCACCCCGTGCTCGCGCGAGAGCTTGCTGGTCGAGTCCGACTCCCCGGACAGCAGCGGTCGCAGTCCCGCGTAGACCCCGACGACGTCGTCACGGGTCAGCGGGTCCTCCAACAGGGTGTTTACGTGGCCCAGCAGGTAGTCGATGTCGGTGCTGCTCGCCGCGGGGTGTGCGAGGTCGAGGTCCCAGTCGGTGTCGGTGGTGCCGATGATCCAGTGGCTGCCCCATGGGATCACGAACAGCAGGCTCTTCTCGGTGCGCGTGATGATGCCGGTCGCCGAGTTGATCCGGTTGCGTGGCACGACCAGGTGAACGCCCTTGGAGGCTCGCACCTCGAACTGTCCGCGCCCGCCGACCATCTCCTGGATCTCGTCGGTCCACACCCCGGCGGCGTTGATGACCTGCTTAGCGCGGACCTGGTGCGCCTGTCCGGTCTCGAGGTCCGTGATCTCGGCGCCCACGACCTTGTCGCCGTCGCGCAGGAAGCCGGTGGCGCGGGCGCTGTTGACACAGAGGGCGCCATGGTCGACAGCCGTCCTGGCCAGCATCATGGTGTGGCGTGCGTCGTCCACCTGTCCCTCGTAGAACTTGATCGCGCCTCGGATGGCCGACCGCTTCCCGGAGGGGAAGGACTCGCTCGTCTTGCCACGGCTCATGTGCTTCATGTGTGAGGGCACGCCGCGCCCGGCCCCCATGACGTCGTAGACGCCCATGCCGAGCCCCACGTAGGCACGGTCGATCCGCCTCTCCAGCGGATAGATGAAGGGGACCGGCCGGGCCAGGTGCGGGCATAGGGTTTCCAGCACCAGTCGCCGCTCCCTAAGCGCCTCAAAGACCAGGGCGAAGTTGAGCTGTTCGAGGTAGCGCAGGCCGCCGTGGAAGAGCTTGGAGGAGCGACTCGAGGTGCCTGCGGCGTAGTCGCGGGCTTCAACGAGGCCCACCTTCAGTCCGCGGGTGGCCGCGTCCAGCGCGCATCCGGCGCCGACCACTCCACCGCCGATGATCAACACATCGAGCTCGTCCTCCTGCAGTCGCTGCAGCGCGTCGGTGCGGGCTTGGGGGCTCAAGGCCTGTCGGCTCATGTTCAACCATCCGTTCCGTTGGCAGTCGATGCGCGCGATGGGTCCTGGTTTCGCCCGGGCTCGATCAGGTTGGAGCGCGTGCGGTGGTGTCGAGTCTCGATCGTACGTATCGCTCCGGAGCGCGACCGCATGGAGAGCGACTGCGTGTGGACCCACTGTGTGTCGAACCGGACGCCGCGTAGCAGTGATCCGTCCGTGACTCCGGTCGCCGCGAAGAAGACGTTGTCACCCCATACGAGGTCCCGCGTGGTCAGGACCTTGTCGAGATCGTGACCGAACTCGAGAGCAGCGGTGCGTTCGGCCTCGTCCCGCGGGTGCAGCCGACCGAACATGGCGGCGCCGTTGCAGCGGAGTGCGCACGCAGCGATCACCGCCTCCGGGGTGCCGCCGACGCCCATCAGGACGTCTACGCCCGAGCCGGGCTGTCCCACAGCGATCGCCCCGGCGACGTCGCCGTCGAGGAGGAACTTGACTGCAGCGCCGGCCGCCCTGATCTCCGCGACCGCCTGGGCGTGACGTGGGCGGTCCAGCACAGCGACGGTGAGCTCCTTCACTGCCTTGCCGAGGGCTCCGGCCACCGAGGCCAGGATCTCGGACGTGGGGGCGCGGGGGTCGACCGCCTCGGCTGCGACCTCTGGGACCACGAGCTTGTCCATGTAGACGCAAGGACCTGGGTCGAACATCGTGCCGCGTTCGGAGAGCCCAACCACCGCGACGGCATCGGGCAGCCCCTTGGCCGCCGCAGTGGTGCCGTCAACCGGATCGACGGCGATGTCCACGGCGGGGTCGGACCCGTTCCCGACCTCTTCTCCGTTGAACAGCATCGGTGCCTCGTCCTTCTCGCCTTCGCCGATGACGACGACACCGCGCATGCCGACAGAGCCCAGCACTGGACGCATCGCGTCCACTGCCGCCTGGTCGACCTGGTTCTTGTCACCGTGACCCACGAAGCGGGCCGAGGCGATCGCAGCGGCCTCGGTGGCACGGACGAGTTCGAGAGCGAGGTTGCGGTCTTGGTCCAGCGGGAAGGTCCCGCCCACGCCCACGTCGGCGCTCATGAGATACCGACCCGCACTGTCATCGCCTCGACAGGCCACCCAAGAGTCGTTGTCCACTGCGTGTGCGCCATGACGGTTCCTTCCGGGGGGGGGATGGGATCTCGACAAGACTAAAGCGCGCGTGACGAGCGCCACAACGACTCACGTTCGGCATCACCGAACGCGACGACGGTCGACATGGTCGAACGGCCCACTGCGGTGGCAGGGGCGCCCACCCGCGCGCGAACGGCGTACCTGCTCATCGCCATGAGC
>JBAQXA010000038.1:0-16443 GCA_049299195.1 Nocardioides sp. | reverse complement strand
ACACCGCTCCCGCCGGGGGTGGGGTGGCCGGGTTGGCCGGCTCGGCGAGCTCGGGTTCGAGGCACAGCACGCGGCAGATCCGAGCCGCCGAGACCCGAGCGCGGATCAGCTTGTTGGCGTATTCGGTCGCGGTCCGAAGCGGGATCATCAAAAACGCCGAGTAGCCGTAGAAGGCAACGAGTTCGCCGACCGTGATCTCCCCGCGCACGGCAGACCGCGCCCCCAGCCAGACGACGAGCACCACGAAGATCCCGGGCAGCAGCACCTGCAAGGCGTCCAGCAGCGACTGCAGCCGGGCGACGCGCACACCGGCGGCGCGGACGTCTTGAGACTCCCGGCGGTACTTCGCTCCGAACACCTGCTCGCCACCGATGCCGCGCAGCACCCGCAGGCCGCTGACGATGTCGGCGGCCGTGTTGGAGAGGTGGCCGTTGAGCTCACGCTGGTGCGCGCTGCGCCGTTGGAGTGGTGCGAGTAGGGGCCCGATGCACAGCATCAGCAGCGGTACGCCGATCAGCACGACGAGCCCGAGCGTCACCGAGGTGTTGAGCAGGATCACCGAGACCAGCAGGAAGCTGACCACCGCTCCGGAGAAGCGGGCGCTGACATCCATGACCTGCCCGACGTTGGACATGTCGTTGATGCCGATCGCGACGACCTCGCCGGTGGAGACCTTGCGCGGCAGCATCGCCCCGAGCCGCACGGCTTGCCGACCGATCAATTGCACGACTCGGTAGGCGGCGGTGAGCCAGTTGGTCACCGCGAAGCGGTGCCGCATGATCCCGCTGGCGGCCTGGAGCAGGCCGATGGCGAACAAGACGCCAGCCCAGGTGAGCAGGGCGGAGGTGTCGCGCGCTGCCACCCCGCGGTCGATCGCTCGACCGAGCACCGCCGGCATCACGGCCTGCGCGCTCATCCAGACGATGCCAAAGAACATGCCGCCGAGCAGCGTCGTGCGTTGCCCCTTGGCCATCCACCACAGCAGGCGACCGGGCGAGCGATGATCGGCCACCCCAGGATCGGCAAGGGGGAGTTGGCGCACCCGCTCACGTTACGGAGTCCCCACCCGGTCCGGCGAATCCTTTTCCCGCGGTCGCGGGTGCAGCGCCTACAGTGACCCTGTGTCTGAGCACCTCCCGTCCGCCGCCCCCTCCGCCGACGACTTGCTGGAGACGATCCGGGCGGCCGTGATCGGCGACGACCAGGTGATGCCCGGCCCCTATGGCGAGCGCCGCGTCACCTATGCCGACTACACGGCAAGCGGTCGTGGGCTCAGCTTCATCGAGCAGTTCATCCGCGACGAGGTGCTCCCGCGCTACGCCAACACCCACACCGAAGCCAGCGGCACCGGCCTACAAACCACGCGCCTGCGCGAAGACGCTCGGGCGATCATCCGCGAGTCGGTCGGCGGCGATGACGACACCATCGTGATCTTCGCCGGGTCGGGCTCGACGGCGGCGATCGACAAGCTGATCGGCATCCTCGGCCTGCGGATCCCGGCGGACCTCGACGACCGCTATCACCTGACCGACCACATCCCGCCCGCCGAGCGCCCCGTCGTCTTCATCGGCCCCTTCGAACACCACTCCAACGAGTTGCCGTGGCGCGAGTCGATCGCCGACGTGGTCACGATTCGCGAAGACGCCGACGGGCACATCGACCAGGAGCAGTTGCGCGCCGAGTTGGAGCGGTATGCCGACCGGCCGCTCAAGATCGGTTCCTTCTCGGCCGCTTCCAACGTCACCGGCATCGTCTCGGACACCTACGGCATCGCCGCGCTGCTCCACGCCCACGGCGCGCTGTCGTTGTGGGACTTCGCCGCCTGCGCGCCCTACGTCGACATCGAGATGACCGCGCCCGAGGGCGGCGATCCGCTCGCCTACAAGGACGCGATCTTCTTGTCACCGCACAAGTTCATCGGCGGGCCAGGCACGCCGGGAGTGCTCGCCGTACGCCGCCAACTCTTGACCAACCGCGTGCCCGACGTGCCCGGCGGCGGCACGGTGATGTACGTCAACCCGACCGAGCACCGCTATCTCTCCGACCCCGCGCACCGCGAAGAGGGCGGCACCCCGGCCATCGTGGAGTCGATCCGCGCCGGCTTGGTCTTCCAGCTCAAACAGGCCGTGGGAGTGGAGACGATCGAGGCCCGGGAGGGGGCGCTGCTGCGCAGGGCCGTCGCGGCGTGGCAGGAGGAGCCGACGATCACGATCCTCGGCAACCTCGCGGCCCGGCGGCTGTCGATCCTCTCCTTCGTCGTCAAGGCGCCGAGTGGCGCCTACCTGCACCACAACTTCGTGGTCGCGTTGCTCAACGACCTCTTCGGCATCCAGACGCGCGGTGGTTGCTCGTGCGCCGGCCCCTACGGGCACCGGCTGCTCGACATCGACGTCGAGCGCTCCCACCAGTTCGAGGCGCAGATCGCCACGGGTTGTGAGGGGATCAAGCCGGGTTGGGTGCGCGTCAACTTCAACTACTTCATCGAGGAGGCGGTCTTCGCCTACATCGTCGAGGCCATCCGCATGGTCGCGCGCGACGGCTGGAAGCTGCTCTCGGACTATCGCTTCGACCCGGCGAGCGGGTTGTGGAAGCACCGCCGCGGACCCGTGGAGCCACCTCTGCGCCTGCGTGAGGTGACGTATGCCGGGGGGTCGATGAGCTACCCCCGGCACGACTCGACTGCTCCCGTCGAAGCCCTTGCGGGCTACCTGGAGGAGGCCCGGGAGATCTTCGCCGCCGCCGAACCCCCCGACTGCGGGGACATGGCGCACCTGACCGACGACTTCGACGAACTCCGCTGGTTCGAACTGCCCGCCTCCAGCATCTAGCCCGCCAGCATCTAGCCCGCCTACCCGCCGAGCCCGGGGACGATCTCGGCGCCGGGGAGGGTGGCGAAGGCCGGTCCGGCGACCACCAGCTTGGAGCGCCGCAGGCCCGAGCCGATGATCACGGCATCGATCTCCAGCACCCGCGGGTCGATGAGCACCCGCCACCCGGCGGGGAGCCCGACCGGCGTGATCCCGCCGTACTCCATCCCCGACTCGGCGACTGCTCGCTCCATCGGCAAGAAGGAGCACTTGCGCACGTCGAGGGTGCGCTTGACCAGGTTGTTGACGTCGGCGCGGGTATCGGCTCGCACCAGGCAGGCGGCGATCCGCTCCTCGCCCTCGCGCCGACCGGAGACGAGCACGCAGTTGGCGCCGATCGACATCGGCAGGTCGTAGGCCGCGCTCATCGCCGCGGTATCGGCCACGGCTGGGTCGATCTCCACAACCGCCACCGAATCCCGCACCGCCTGCCCGGCCGCTTGCCCGTCCGATGGTGCAGCCGCGGCCCACAGCGCCAAGGCCGCGGCCACCGGTGGTGCCACCAACTCGGGGTGGTCGAGCGCGGGCAGCGAAATCAGCGAACCGACCTGGGGGAGAGCCATGGCTCATCCTCCCAGGCCGGTTCGCTCCCGGCAGCGCGGCCGGTCACTCTTCGGGCACGAGCACCCACGCGACGATATAGGCGGGGATCAGCAGGCCGACTCCCAGGATCGTGGCGACCACGGCGCCCACCCGGACCAGCGTCACGTCGACATTGAGATAGGCCGCGACGCCCGAACAGATCCCGGCGATCATGCGGTCGTCGCTGCGCCGCACCAGCCGCTTGACTCCCAGCCCTCCAACTTGAGGCCCTCCAACTGGGGGCCCTCCAACCTGCGGGGCGGGGGTTTGCTCGGGGTCAACGGCGTTCATGAGATCTCCTGGTCGTAGTCGTTGCCGACGGTGGTGAAGGTAGGGGAAGCGCTGGTGGAAGCGGTCGTGGAAGTGGAGGCGGGGTGCTGCAGCGATTGGTCGCGGCGCCCAGCGAGGCCCGCGGCGATGAGCCCGATAGCACCTGCGGCCACCCAAGGAAGCGGGATCAGCCACTTCAGGTCGCTGCTGGCCACGACGCCGGTCTCAACGGCCGCCCAGGCGCTCACCAGCCCCAAGAAGAGCAACCCGAAGACCAAGTGGGTCACGTGGACCGGGTGGGCTCCTGAACTGCTGGTGCGCTGAATCGTTGTGGGGTTCTCAGTCATGGTGGGTGCTCCTATCGGATCGGGCTGGGGACGGTGTTGATGGCGGGCGGGGTTTGGGGCACCGGATAGATCAGGATCTCGCCGACCCCCACGTTCGCGACGATGTGCAGCGCTTGACCCGGTCCCTGTTCGACGAAGTCGGCCCGGGAGATCCCCATCCCGTTGCTCTGACGCCCGAGGAGCTTGATGTTGCCGAAGCCCTCGATGGAGGTCTCGATGTCGAGGTCAACCCCGGCCGGCGGGATCACCCGGATCACGCCCACGGTGGACTCCAGATTGATGATGCGTCCGGCCAGTTCAGTGGGGTCAGCGACCAGGGAGAGGTCGAGGTCCACCGTGCCACTTTCGACGCGATAGCTCGTCGCCACGGCGTCGGCCGTCTGGGGCGTGGCCTTGAGAGAGTCCCTTGGCGCGTAGTGGACCGCACTGGTGATGCCGAGAGCCAGCAGGCTCAGGCAGCCCAGCAAGATCAGCCCGCCACCGCGGCCCCAGACAGACGCGAGCAGCAGGAGCGCACCGATGATGCCCAGCGCGAGGGCGGGATAGGCAGAGGGCAGCACCTCTGCTCTGGCGACGTCAAACAGGCCGAGGCTGCCGAGGCCGAAGGCAAGGGCCGCCACAGCCATGCCGAAGAGGACCGGCCCGCGCTTCTTGGGGTTGGGCGGCTTGGGGGTGTACGGCGGCAACAACCGCTGCTGGGCCGCTTGCGGCGGCGGTGCATAGCTGGTGGGCGGCGCATAGTTGGTGGGCGGCGCAGAGCTGGCGGACATGGGATCTCCCGTCGATGAAGTGAGGTCTGGAGCAGTGCCGGCAGCGGAGTAACCGTGCTGCCGGGTCTCGCGGTTCTTGAGAATGAGGAAGACGATCAGGCCGACCAGGGCGAGCGGCCACATGTTCGACCAGTCGCCGCCCCAGCCGCCGGTCAGCAGGCCCACGAGCGTCAGCGCCGCCACGGCGATCAGGACAATCCCGCGCGTGCGTTCCTCGAGGTTGAGCACCGCGCGATCGCGACCGTCCTCGGGCACGAGCACCCAACAGGCGACGTAGGCGAGGAGCCCGACGCCCATCAGCGCGAAGACGACGAACAGCACTCGGAAGAGCACCGGATCGACATCAAGGTGGCGGCCCAACCCCCCGGCCACGCCCGCCACCTTGCGGTCGTCCAGCGACCTGCGGAGGCGGCGGAGGTCGCGCATCTCGTCCAGGCTGACCCGAGGGCCTGCAGAGGTGGGTGCTTCCGGCGGTGTGCTCGTCATACCCCAAGCCTGACTCGCGAGCGGGCCGCCCGCCATCGGGGGACACCCTGACTCGCACCCGAGTTGGGGGCCCCGAGATCGCCGACCCGAGATCGCAACGGCCCCAGGGTCCGGCCAGGGTCTTGCCTCATGGGCCCGACGCTGCCCGTGTGTGACGATTGCCGAGACATGGAGACCGCCCGCCCCAGATACGCCGCCGATGCGATCGCACCGGCGACGCGTCGCGCCACCCGCTCGACGAGCGATCGCTACATCGGCGGCGTCGCCGGCGGTCTCGCCGAACACCTCGGGTTGCCCTCGTTGTGGGTCCGGCTGTTCTTCGTGCTGACTATCTCGGTCGGCGGACTCGGCACCATGTTGTATGCCGGGTGGTGGCTGGTGCTCCCCACCGACGAACGCTTCTATACCTCCACCCCTGGAGCCGAGAGCGCCGAGCGCACCGGCAAACGCCCCGGCCAACGCGGGCGGATCCGCCGCCTGATCGACTCGGGCCCCGCGGTCGCCCTGCTCGCCCTGGGCGTCGGTGTTCTGGCGCTCCGCCAGGCCTGGTTCGGCGCCGGCGTCGGCTATTGGGGCCTCATCGTCGGCATCGTCGGGGTGGGCCTGATCTGGCGCCAGGCCGACGAAGCCCAGAGCGAGCGGTGGGCCGACTCGGCCGCGCGCATCGATCCGTTCCGCGCGATCTTCGGCGACGGGAGCTGGGCCGGCTATGGCCGGCTCTTCGCCGGTCTCTCGCTGATCATCGTTTCGCTCGCGATCCTGATCTCCGGCAACGGCGGCATCAAGGTCGCCTCCGCGGCCCTGCCCGCGCTGGTCCTCGGGTTGATCGGCTTCGCCCTCGTCGTCGGCCCCTGGATGCTCCGGCTGGCCTCCGATCTCAGCGTCGAGCGCACCGAGCGGATCCGCTCCCAGGAGCGGGCCGACGTCGCCGCCCACCTGCACGACTCGGTGCTGCAGACCTTGGCGCTGATCCAAAAGAACAGCGCCGACGCCGCCCTCGTCGCCCGGCTGGCGCGCTCGCAGGAGCGCGACCTCCGGTCCTGGCTGTATGCCGACGAGCAGGCCACCGACGCCACCCTCGCCGGCGCCCTCCGACGGGTAGCCGGAGAGGTTGAGGACACGCACGGAATCGAGGTCGAGGTCGTGGCGGTCGGCGACTACGCCTTGACCGACGATGCGGCCACCAGCGGCCTCCGCGCCCTCGTGGCCGCCACCCGAGAGGCCCTGATCAACGCCGCCAAGCACGCCGGAGTCCCTCGCGTCGACGTCTACGCCGAGGTGCTCGGCGGGTCGGCGGAGGTGTTTGTCCGTGACCGGGGCGCCGGCTTCGACCCCGGCGGCATCGCCGAGGATCGACACGGCGTGCGGGACAGCATCATCGACCGGATGAACCGCCACGGTGGCAGCGCCGAGGTGCGGTCGACACCCGGAGGCGGGACCGAGGTGCGGCTGCGGATGCAGACCGGCCAGCCAGCAGGAGGAGAGCACGATGAGTGAGTTGATCAAGGTCGTGGTGGTCGATGACCACGCGATGTTCCGCACGGGTGTCAAGGCCGAACTCGCCGCGGCCGGCGCTGGGGTGATCGACATCGTCGGCGACGCCGAGGACGTCTCCACGGCCGTCGCCGCCGTCGGGCGGCACCAGCCGGGCGTGGTCCTCCTTGACGTGCACCTGCCGGGTGGCGGCGGCGCTGAGGTGATGCGCCTGGCGCAGCCGACCGCTCCCGACACCCGCTATCTCGCGCTGAGCGTCTCCGATGCGGCCGAGGACGTCATCGGCACGATCCGGGCGGGCGCGCGCGGCTATGTCACCAAGACCATCACCGGGCCCGAGTTGGTCGCCGCGATCAAGCGGGTCAGCGAGGGCGATGCCGTCTTCTCCCCACGACTGGCGGGCTTCGTGCTCGATGCGTTCGCCGGCTCGATCGAGGTGGCGGCTGTGGACGAGGATCTCGACCGGCTCACCGAGCGCGAGCGCGAGGTCATGCGCCTGATCGCGCGCGGCTACGCCTACAAGGAAGTAGCCAAGGAGCTCTTCATTTCGATCAAGACCGTCGAGACCCACATGTCGTCGGTGCTGCGCAAACTGCAGCTATCTTCGCGCCACGAACTGACCCGCTGGGCCTCCGAGCGCCGCCTGCTCTAAGGCCGTCTGTGGCGCCCGCTACTCTCGGCGCATGGAGACGTTGATCGAGGGCCTTGCCGGAATCCACATGCTCGTCGCGGTGGCGATAGTTGTGGGCTATGTGATCCACCGGATGCGCGGTGCCGACCTGACCGTGATGGTGTGGTCCGCCCGGGCGCAACTGCTGTTGGGCATCGTGCTGGTGGGCCTGATCGAGGCCGGCACCGATGAGCCGCTCAACCACACCAAGATCGGCGTGAAGCTGCTGGTGGCGGTGGGCGTGGTGGCCTGCGCCGAGATCGCCAATGCGCGCGCCAAGCGCGGTCAGAGCCAGCCTGCGCTGGTGGATGCGGCGGCGGTCTTGACCTTCGTCAACATCCTCGTCGCTTTCCTTTGGAGCTGACGGCCTCCGGGCTGGCACCAGCTCGCGCAGCCGCCTCGGCGGAGGGACTTCTCGACGGGCTCAACGAGCCGCAGCGCCAAGCCGTGCAGCATGCGGGCGCGCCGCTGCTGGTGGTTGCCGGCGCAGGATCAGGCAAGACGCGGGTCCTCACCCGCCGGATCGCCTGGCTGATCTCTCAGCGCCGTGCCCACCCGGGGTCGATCCTGGCGATCACCTTCACCAACAAGGCCGCCGGGGAGATGAAGGAGCGCGTGGAGGCGCTGGTCGGCCCGCGGGCCAAGATCATGTGGGTCTCCACGTTTCACTCCGCCTGCGTGCGGATCCTGCGCAAGGAGATCGACAAGCTGGGCTTCAAGTCGAACTTCTCGATCTACGACTCCGCCGACTCCAAACGGCTGATGACGCTCGTGGCGCGTGACCTCGACATCGACGTTCGCCAACACCAGCCGGCCGCGATCCTGCACTGGGTCAGCAACCACAAAAACGAACTGCGCGACCCCGACGACGCCGCCAAGGACGCTCGCAACGGCACCGAGGAGCGCTACGCCGCGGCCTACAAGCACTATCAGCGGCGCCTGCGCGAGGCCAACGCGCTGGACTTCGACGACCTGATCATGACCACCGTGCATCTGTTGGCCGAGTTCCGCGAGGTGCGAGAGACCTATCGCCGCCGCTTTCGCCACGTCCTGGTCGACGAATATCAAGACACCAACCACGCGCAGTACGCCCTGATTCACCAACTGTGCGCCGACCAGTTCGACGACTCCAGCGAGGAGGAGTCCGTCGAGCGGATCGCCCCGGCGGAGTTGATGGTGGTCGGTGATGCCGACCAGTCGATCTATGCCTTCCGCGGCGCCAATATCCGCAACATCTTGGACTTCGAGACCGACTTCCCCAACGCGTCGACGATCCTGCTGGAGCAGAACTACCGCTCGACGCAGACGATCCTCGACGCCGCCAACGCCGTGATCACCCACAACGCCGACCGGCGGCCCAAGCGGCTGTGGTCAGAGGCCGGCCCCGGCGACCAGATCGTCGGTTATGTCGCCGACGACGAGCGGGACGAGGCGCGGTTTGTTTCCGATGAGATCGATCGGCTGGCCGACGACGCGTCGGTGCGTCCGGGCGATGTGGCGATCTTCTACCGCACCAATGCGCAGTCGCGCGTCTTTGAGGAGACCTTCATCCGCACGGGCATGGCCTACCGCGTCGTGGGCGGGGTGCGGTTCTATGAGCGGCGCGAGGTGCGCGACGCGCTGGCCTATCTGCGTGTGCTGGTCAATCCTGCCGACGAGATCTCGTTGCGCCGAGTGCTCAACACCCCCCGCCGCGGGATCGGTGATCGCGCCGAAGCCTGTGTCGCGGCCTATGGCGAGCGCGAGCGGATCACCTTCTGGGAGGCGCTCCAGCGTGCCGACCAGGCGCCGGGTGTCGCCACCCGATCGCTGAAGTCGATCGCCGGGTTCGTGGCGCTCATGGAGGAGCTGCAACAACTCGTCGCTGCCGGTGAACGCCCCGACGTGATCTTGGAGACGGTGCTCGATCGCAGCGGCTACCTCGCCGAGCTCGAGGCCTCCGACGACCCGCAAGACGGCACCCGAGTCGAAAACCTCGGCGAGCTCGTTGCGGTCGCCCGCGAGTTCGCCGACGATCCCGTCGCGGGCCCCTCGGCCGACCCCGCCGATGTCGACGCCGGCTTGGTGCAGCCAGGGTTGGGCGACTTCCTCGAGCGGGTCGCCCTGGTCGCCGACGCCGACCAACTGCCCGACGCCCCAGACGCCGAGGATCAGGGCGTGGTCACGCTGATGACGCTCCACACCGCAAAGGGTCTGGAGTTCCCGGTGGTGTTCCTCTCCGGCATGGAAGACGGCGTCTTCCCCCACTCGCGGTCGTTGAGCGACCCCACCGAACTCCAAGAGGAGCGCCGGCTGGCCTATGTGGGGGTGACGCGAGCGCAGCAGCGCCTCTATGTCTCCCGCGCGGTGCAGCGCTCGGCATGGGGTGCCCCGATGCACAACCCGGCCTCGCGCTTCCTCGACGAGTTGCCGATCGACCTCGTGGAGTGGAAGCGCACCGCCGACGACGCGGTCATCTGGCGACGCGAAGACTTCTCCCGCGGCTCACGCGCCGCGGCTGGGGGAGGCATGGGCTCCTTGAGCTCGGCCGGGCGGCGCAACTTCTCCGCGGCAGCGGCCCGGGCCGATGCGGCGTCCAAGGCCAAGCCGGCGCGAGAAGCGCCCTCGCTGCGCCCCGGCGACCGGGTGAGCCACGACAGCTTCGGCCTCGGCACGGTCGTTGCGTTGGAGGGTATGTCGGAAAAGACCGTTGCCTCGATCGATTTCGGCTCTCAGGGCGTCAAGCGCCTGCTGTTGCGGTATGCGCCGGTGGAGAAGATCTAAAGCCAGCAGTTACGGCGTGATGCCGTGTGCCTGGAACGCGGTGTAGGGGTTCACCGGGTCGCCGCCGCCGGGGCGGACTTCGAGGTGCAGGTGGGAGCCGGTGACGTGACCGGTGGCGCCGACATAGCCGATCAGCTCTCCGGAGTGCACGGTCTCGCCGACGCTGACGTTGTAGGCGCTCTGGTGGCAGAACCAGATCTCGGTGCCGTCTTCGAGCGTGAGCACCGTCTTGTTGCCGTAGGCGCCGTCGTAGCCCGTGGAGGTGATGGTGCCGTTGGCGATCGCGTAGATCGGATCGCCGGTGTTGCCGTTGAAGTCCAAGCCGGTGTGCATGCTCGACCAGAGGCCGTACTCACCGAACATCGCGGTCAGCCCGTAGTGGCGCATGGGGAGCGTCCACAGGTTGAGTTCGATCTTCTTAGCCTGCTTGTCGGCCTGCGTGGTGACCTGCTTGAGCGCTTGGCTGCGCTCAGCGGCGACCTCTTCGGCGGCGTCTTGCTGCTCGGCATCGGCGGCGTCGGTGGCCTGATCGCGCGAACCATCGCGGCTCACGGCGTCTTTGCGCTCGGCCAGGAGGCTCTTGGTGGAGTTGGCGCTCACCCCGGACATCGCGGACGCCGCGGTGATCTGCATCCCCTGCTGGGCGAGCCGGTCGGTCAGCCCATTGTGAGAAGCGGTGATCGCGCCACCCGTCGAGACCGCGAGCGCGGCGACGCCGAGCAGGATCGGTGCGGACGGAAGCGCCCGGAAGAGCGGTCCTCGAGGTGCGGCGTGCTTAACGGCCTTGCGCTTGCCGGCGGTGGTCTCCTGCCGGGCGGACCCGCCAGCGGAAGGAAGGCCGGTGGCGTCCAGACCTGCGGGGTCCACAACGGAGTCCACGCGGCGACGGCTAGGTCGCTTGGCGGCTCGATGGTTGCCCATGCAGCACTACACCTGTCTGGATCGGGGGTAAGACAGATCTGCGACTGTAACGGAAAGGTCACGAGGGGGGAAATCCGGCCTGTGGATCGACAAGTCCAATGGCCAAAAATCGTGCGATTCCGGTGGAAAGGGCCAGTGATCTGTGCCACACGGAGCGCGCTACGGTGGTCCGGTGACGGATGCGACGGAGGCGAGAAGCCCGCGGCGACTGCGGATCGTGGTCGCCAAACCGGGGCTCGACGGCCATGACCGCGGAGCCAAGATCGTCGCCCGGGCGTTGCGCGATGCCGGCCACGAGGTGATCTATACCGGTCTTCACCAGACCCCCGAGCAGATCGTCGACACCGCGCTGCAAGAAGACGCCCGCCTGATCGGGCTCTCGATCCTCTCCGGGGCCCACATGACGCTCTTTAAGCGGGTCTTGGATCTCCTTGCCGAGCGCGACGCGGCGGACATCGTGGTCTTCGGCGGCGGCATCGTCCCCGATGAGGACCTGGCACTTCTCGCGCAGATGGGTGTGGCGAAGGTGTTCACTCCCGGCGCCACCACCCACGAGATCACCGACTGGGTCGCGGCCCTCGCCTGAGCCGCTTACCGCTGAGTGGGACCGGTCCCACCGAGCCGAGTCGCGCGCACTAAGGTGCAAGGAGGTACGGCGTCGCGGACGGGTCAACGATGATCGCCCCGCTGACCGCCGTACTCACCGCTGAGCCCCGCCCGTTGCGGGCGCGCCGACCGTGAGGATGAACTCGTGGACTTGATGGAGTACCAAGCGAAGGAACTCTTCGCCAAGCATGGAGTGCCGGTGACGCTGGGTGCGGTGATCACCGACGCCAGCGAGGCCGCCGCCGCCGCGGAAGCGCTGGGCGGACGCGTGGTCGTGAAGGCTCAGGTCAAGACCGGTGGCCGCGGCAAGGCTGGCGGGGTCAAGCTGGCCACCGATCCCCAGGACGCGGCGGCGAAGGCCGCCGAGATCCTCGGCATGGACATCAAGGGGCACACGGTTCGTCGGGTGCTGTTGGCCCCGGCCGCGGCGATCGCGGAGGAGTACTACTTCTCCTTCCTCGTCGATCGGGCCGCACGCCAATACCTGTGCATCGCTTCGATCGAGGGCGGTGTCGAGATCGAGGTCACCGCGGTCGAGAACCCCGACGCCGTTGCCAAGGTCGCGATCGATCCGCTGGTGGGCGTCGACGACGCCAAGGCGGCCGAGATCATCGCGGCGACCCGCTTCCCGGCCGAGGTGCAGGAGCAGGCCAAGGACGTCATTCAGCGGCTCTGGCAGGTCTTCATCGCCGAGGACGCGACGCTCGTTGAGGTCAATCCCCTCGTCAAGCTCGCCGATGGCTCCCTGGAAGCGCTCGACGGCAAGGTCTCCCTCGACGGCAACGCCGACTTCCGGCATACCGACCATGCCGGCTTCGAGATCCGCGAGGAGGAGGACCCGCTCGAGCTTGCCGCCAAGGAGAAGGGCCTCAACTACGTCAAGCTCGATGGCTCGGTCGGCGTGATCGGCAACGGCGCCGGCCTGGTGATGAGCACCCTCGACGTCGTCGCCTACGCGGGCGAGCGCCACGGCGGCGTCCGGCCGGCGAACTTCTTGGATATCGGCGGCGGCGCTTCGGCCGAGGTCATGGCCGACGGGCTGCACATCATCTTGGGAGACAGCCAGGTCAAGTCGGTCTTCGTCAACGTCTTCGGCGGCATCACCTCGTGTGACGCGGTCGCCAACGGCATCGTTGCGGCACTTGAGCTGCTCGGCGACCAGGCCAACAAGCCCCTGGTCGTCCGCCTCGATGGCAACAACGTGGAGGAGGGCCGGCGGATCCTCGCCGAGGCCAATCACCCGTTGGTGACGATGGTCGAGACCATGGACGGCGCGGCCGAAGCCGCCGCCGAGTTGGCCAACCGCTGAGCGCGGGGAAGAGAGAAGGAAACAGAAGACATGGCAATCTTCCTCACCAGCGAGAGCCTCGTGGTCGTGCAGGGCATGACCGGCTCGGAGGGCATGAAGCACACCACCCGCATGATCGCCTCAGGGACCAAGGTCGTCGGCGGCGTCAACCCGCGCAAGGCCGGCGAGCACGTCACCATCGAGGGCCAAGACATCCCGGTCTTCGGCACGGTCGCCGAAGCGATGGCGGCCACCGGCGCTGACGTGTCGGTCGCCTTTGTGCCGCCGGCCTTCACCAAGGCCGCGGTCATCGAAGCGGTCGACGCCGGGATGCCGCTCGTCGTGGTCATCACCGAGGGTGTCCCGGTCCACGACACCGCGGCCTTCCGGGCGTATGCCGCCGCGAAGGGCACCCGGGTCATCGGCCCCAACTGCCCCGGCCTGATCAGCCCCGGTGCGTCCAACGCCGGGATCATCCCGGCCAACATCTCCGGTCCCGGCAAGATCGGGCTGGTCTCCAAGTCGGGCACCCTGACCTACCAGATGATGTATGAGCTGCGGGACTTCGGTTTCACCACCGCGGTCGGCATCGGCGGTGACCCGATCATCGGCACCACCCACATCGATTGCCTCGAAGCCTTCGAAAACGATCCCGAAACCGAGGCGATCGTGATGATCGGCGAGATCGGTGGCGACGCCGAGGAGCGTGCGGCGGCCTACATCGCCGAACACGTCACCAAGCCCGTCGTCGGCTACGTGGCCGGCTTCACCGCACCCGAGGGCAAGACCATGGGCCACGCCGGCGCCATCGTCTCCGGCTCCTCCGGCACGGCTCAGGCCAAGAAGGAAGCGCTCGAAGCGGTGGGTGTTCGGGTCGGCAAGACGCCCTCGGAGACCGCCCAGCTCATGCGCGAGCTGCTCAGCTCCTAGCCAACCAGCGCCGGGCGAACTGTCCTCTGGCCAGTGGCCTGGGGCGCCAGCGGTCAGGAGCCGGCCAGCACGACGCGGCGGATCACCGGTCGGGCCAGCGTGAGCCCCGCGGTGAGCAGAATCAGCACCGCCGAAGCGACGATGACCTCCTGGATGCCGAAGGCGTGGGCCGCTGGTCCGGCCGCCAGCTGCCCGATCGGCATGGCGACGAATGAGAAGAAGCCATCGATCGACATGATCCGGCTGAGCATCTCCTCCGGCACCTTCTCCTGCACGGTCAGCGCCCAGGAGAGTTCGATGGCGGCGAAGCCGGCTCCCGCGATGAGAAACGCCGCCCCCAAGGTCAAGGTGGTGAAGTCGGTGGCGAGCACCGCGACAGGAACGGCGCTGACCGAGAAGCCGCTCACGCACCACACGAGGCCCCGGCGGATGTTGACCCGGGTCAGCACGACGGTCATCACCAACAGGCCGATGGCTTCCGCGGAGTTGGCGAACCCCCACCCGCGGCTGCCGATGGTGTCGGCCGCCAGGGTGGGGCCGAGGACGCCGATCGTGCCGGCAATGAGCGAGTTGAAGACCAGGGACGCGCTGGCGACGGGCACCACCCAGCCGAGTCGCCGGGCGAAGGCCCACCCATAGCCGAAGTCCTTCAGCAGGCTCTCCTGGCGCTCGGGGCGAGCCTGGGCGGGCACCTTGAGGAGCGCGAGGAACGCTGCGGCCACCGCGAAGGTCAACGCATCGATGGCCATCGCCCACCCGGGGCCAACGGTCGCGACGAGCACCCCGGCCAGCGCGGGTCCGAGGATCCGGAGTACGCCGTTGGACTGGCTGATCAGCAGGAAGCCGGCCTTGCGTTGCGCCGGCTCCAACAGCACCGGAACCATCCCGTGGAAGGCGGGGTAGGAGACGGCCCACACGATTCCGCTGAGGAAGGCAAGCACCGCCAGGTGCCAGATCTTCGCCGTGCCGGTGATCACCAGCACCGCCATGATCACCCGCAGCACCGCCATCAGCGCGTTGCACCCGCGCAGCACCGCCCCGCGCGGGAGTCGATCGGCGAGGGCCCCGCCCAGCATCATCAACGCGACGCCGGGGAGGGTGCCGCAGGCGACCACGATGCCGAGGGCCGTCGGGGAGGGAGAGATCTCCAAGACGGCGAAGGCCAAGGCGATCCCGCTCATCGCGCTGCCGAAGGAGTTGATCACCTCGGCGAGGAAGAAGTGTCGGAAGTTGGTGACCCGCAGCGGTTCGAAGGACGCGGGGGAGGGCACCAAGAATCACTCCCCCTCGGGGGCAAGCTTCTTCCGCGGCGCTTCGGCGAGGCGGTCGAGGGCGCGTCGGGCCACGGCCACAAACTGCTCGTCGGTCCAGCCGGCATCGGCGGCGGGCACGAAGCCCAACTCGCCGATGCGGTTGCCGTCGCGAAGGACGGCCAAGAGGAACGTGATCGACTCCGCGTCGGAGATCTCGGTCTGGAGGTTCCACACCGCCAGCTGGCTAGTGGCGTCTTCTTCAAAGACGATTCGGCGCACCTTGGTGCCCAACTCGTCCTTCTCGCACTTCGTGAGCGCCCCGATCATGAGCGCGGCCTGCTCGATCGCGGCGCGTTCGCCCGCGGTCACGCCGATGGTCTCGGTCAGGCCGAACTCCTGCGGCACGGCGGCGCCCGGCGTGACATAGGTCCGCGTGAGGCTGCTGCGGAAGGGCCGCGCCGAGAAGTTGGTCTCATCGCAGCGCGAGGCCGCGAGATTGAGTCGGGCGGCCGCGGGACGGGTGCCCACCCAGCCGATCTGGACGACGCCGGGTTGGGGCAGGTCCCACTCGGCCAACATCCCCGGATCGTCGATGAGTGGCAGCGGGCCGGCCGCCTCAGCCGCCGGGGGAGCGGCGCACGTGTCGGTGCCTGCCTCCCCACACTGCGCGTTGACTGCGGCAGCCAACAGCGCTGCCGTCAGGCGCGGACGCACTTCCTGGGTGCCGGCCCTGGTCACCTGCACGGTCGTGGTCACCTGTCCCGACCGGGCCACCGCCACGGTGATCCGCTGCGGGGAGGCACCCCACTGCTGAAGGTGGAACATCATCGCTTCGTTGCCGACCCCCGCGAGGGTTTCGGTGGCTGCGAGATAGGTGTTGGGCGTGGCGCAGTTGGCGAACCACCCCAGCGTGGACCGGTATGCCGCGCTCGCGGCCTCCTCATCCCCGGACAGCTCGCTGAACTGTGTCGCCGAGGTCACCGGAAGTCGGCGGCGGGGAGGGGTTGAGGTGAACTCACGCACAAGCGCGCCGACTCCGGCGGGGTCGGCGAACCGGTCGCGCTGGCAGGCGACCACGAGTCCGTCGCCGGCGGTGTTGACGTGGGTGCGGGGCGAGGACCACTCCGCGCGCGGATCGAGCCGCTGCACCTGGGTCGTCGCCAACATCCGGCCGGGCACGAGCCGCGGCTTGGGTG
>JBAQXA010000037.1:0-2503 GCA_049299195.1 Nocardioides sp. | reverse complement strand
GAAGCGTTCGACGCTGACGCCGCGACCGCGGACCATGGCGCGCATGGCGTGCGGTGAGGCGACATAGCGCGCGAGTTCGGCGGCGATCTCCGAGCGCATCGAGCCGGTCGGAGTCCAGACGGTCCAGCTGCCCTGCGCCGATACGTGCGGCCCATCGACGCGCACGAGTTCGTGGCGGGCGAGGTCGCGGCTCAGCACAAACGACGGAGCCAACGCCAGTCCGCGGCCTCGCTTGGCCTCCTCGACCGCGGCGAGGTGGCTATGAAAGATCCGCTGGTTCTCTTCGGGCACCCGGAGTCGCTGCAGCATGCGGGTGACGACGCCGGAGGGCTCGTTGGCCGATGGGCCGAGCAGCCAGCGCTGCTGACGCAGGGTGCCGAGCCCCACGCTCGCCCGTGTCATCGGGGGCCCGGGGGCGGCGACGACCACCATCTCGTAGTTGAGGAAGTGCCGGATCTCCAGACTCGGCGGCGCGGCGATGACCGAGGGGCCGATCGCGGCGTCGATCGTGCGGCTGAGCAGCAGGTTCTCGAAGTCCCCGACGCGGAAGACGCTCAGCTCTACTTCGAGGTCGCGGGCGCGCTCGGTGAAGGTGCTGATCAGGCCGGGAGCGGCGTACTCGGAGAAGAGCGTGGAGGTCGCGAGCCGCAGCAGCCGCGGGCCGCTGCCGGCTTGACGCACCTCGCGGACCGTCTTTTCCTGAAGTCCCAACAGCTCGACGGCGCGCCGAGCCAAGCGCAGGCCGCCCGGCGTGAACGCCAAGCCTGAGGAGGTGCGGGTGAACAGCTGATCGCCGAGCTCCTTGCGGAGCTGGGCGACGTTGAGCGAGACCGCCGCCTCGGAGACGGCGAGCTCGGCCGCGGCGGCCTTGACCGAGCCGCGTCTGACGACGGTGGCGTAGGCGCGGAGCTGGGTCCGGGTCACGTGCCGGAGGTGGCGGCGAACTTGTGTCGGCAGCCAGGGCAGCAGAACCAGTAGTCCACCCCGTCGACCACGAGGTGGGGAGTGTCTGCGGTGATCGTCACGGTCATGCCGCAGATTGGGTCGATGGCGGTCAGCGGTTGCTCGGAGGCATCGGCCGGCGCGGCCGGGCGGTGGTCGTCGGGGCTGTCGTCGGGGCTGTCCTCGGCCAGCTCGGCATCCGCCTCGGGGGCGGGGACGATGCCCTCGCGGCGTACGGCCTGGATGATCGCCGCCAGGATCGAGAGGGCGACCTCGCTGGGGGTCTTGGCCCCCAGATCCAGCCCGGCCGGGGTGTGCACGCGCGCCCGGTCAACCGCCGAGAGCTCCAGCTCCTCCAGCACGGCCGCCCCACGGCGCAGGCTGGCGACCAGCCCCACCCACGGCACGTCGGCCGCCAAGGCGTTGCGGATCATCGCGGCCTCGTTGCCGCCGTGCGAGGCGATGACGGTGGCCACGGCTCCGGCGGTGGACCCGGGTGTGCCGGCGTCGCTGATCGTGAAGCCCACCAGCGGCGCGAGCTCGCGCAGGCTCCGGGCCACCGGGGACTCACCGGAGAGCTCGATCACCGGCGGGGGGAGCACAGGGTTGAGGAAGATCTCCACGGCACCTCCAGACAGACACGGATTCACCACGGCGGTGACTCCTGGTGGGACGGGGAGCAGGTCGTCCTCGGGCAGCACTTTGAGCAGCACGCCGATGCCGGACGCCAACACCTCCTGCGCGGCGACGCGGACGGACCCAGCCGCGCACTGACCGCCGACGAACCCTTCGATGGTGCCGTCGGCGAAGACAAGCGCCTGGTCGCCCGCGCGCGCCGAAGTGGGGGCTTCGACCCGCACCACCAGTGCATGCACGTAGGGCGTGCGGCGTTGGCGCAACTCAGCCATCCGCTCCAGATCGGGGGCGTTGGCCGGCGCTTCGGTCGGACTCATCGGGGCTCCTGGGGGCTGTCGGCGTCGAGGTGGGTCATGGCGGCCCAGACGCGGGAGGGGGTCATGGGCATGTCGATGCGGTCTACGCCATAGGGAGCCAGGGCGTCGAGGACCGCGTTGACGATGGCGGGCGGTGAGCCGACGGTGGCGGACTCGCCGACGCCCTTCGCGCCGAGCGGATGGAAGGGCGAGGGCGTGATCGTGGCGCCGGTCTCCCAGTCGGGGACGTCGGCCGCGGAGGGGATCAGATAGTCCATCAGCGAGCCGCTCAGGCAGGTGCCGTGCTCGTCGAACTCGATCAATTCCATCAAGGCGATGCCGACCCCGTCGGCCAGGCCCCGGTGGATCTGGCCCTCGACGATGACGTCGTTGATCCGGTTGCCGCAGTCGTCGACGGCGATGAGGCGACGTGCGGTCACGACGGCTGTGGCCGGGTCGATGTCGACCACGCAGACGTAGGCGCCGTTGGGGTTGGTCAGGTGCTCGGGGTCATAGGAGAGGTGGTCGCGCAGTCCCGGCTCCAGGCCCTCGGGGACCGGTCCGGTGCCGTAGGCAGCCTCGGCGATCTCGGTCCAGCCGACCGAGCGCGGCTCCTGTCCGTCGGGGGT
>JBAQXA010000036.1:0-2092 GCA_049299195.1 Nocardioides sp. | reverse complement strand
GTCGCACCGTGTGGGTGACGTCGTTGGCGCCGATCATGATGACGACGACATCGGGTTCGAGGCGCAGCGCCTGGTCGACCTGGTCGGCGAGATGGGAAGACTGCGCCCCCACAACGGCAAACGCCCGCAGATAGACCCGCCGATCGGCTTGTTCGGCCAGCCCGGAGGCGAGCATGGCCCCCGGCGTCTCCTGCACGCGCGTCAGGCCATAGCCCGCCGCCGACGAGTCGCCAAGCAGCGCCAACTTCACTGCGGGGCCGGGACGTCCGCGGCCATACCAGCCGGTCGCATCGGGCGGCTTGCCTTCGACCCGCCCGATGACCTTGCGGGCGAGCTTGGCCTCCGCCCTCAGCACGCCATAGAGCGACGCGCCGAGCACCGACAGGCCGCCGCCGCCGTATGCCGCGGCGGAGGCGAGCTTGCGTGCTGCGGCGGCCTTGCCCATAGGTCCACTCTACGAAGCCGGCCACAAAGGCGTGCAGTTCCGGCCCCGCGGCTAGATTGAACCGGTGGACTACGTGACCTCCCTGCTTGACCTAATCGGCAACACCCCGCTGCTGGCGCTCGACGCCACGCTCGACCGACCGGAGGGCGTCACGGGGCCGCTGGTGCTGGCGAAGGTGGAGTACCTCAACCCCGGCGGCTCGGTGAAGGATCGGATCGCGACGCGCATGATCGAGGCAGCTGAGGCCTCCGGCGAACTGCAGCCGGGCGGCACCATCGTGGAGCCCACCTCCGGCAACACCGGTGTCGGCCTCGCCATGGTCGCTCAGCGCAAGGGCTACCGCTGCGTGTTTGTCTGCCCCGACAAGGTGAGCGAAGACAAGCGCAACGTGCTGAAGGCCTATGGGGCGGAGGTCGTCGTGTGCCCCACCGCGGTCGCCCCCGAGCACCCGGACTCCTACTACAACGTGTCTGATCGGCTGGCCTCCCAACCGGGTGCCTGGAAGCCCGATCAGTACTCCAACCCGCACAATCCGCGCTCGCACTACGAAACGACCGGCCCGGAGATCTGGTGCCAGACCGAGGGGCGCATCACTCATTTTGTGGCCGGCGTCGGCACCGGCGGGACCATCACGGGCATCGGGCGCTACCTCAAGGAGCAGAACCCCGCCGTGCAGGTGATCGGGGCCGACCCGGCGGGATCGGTCTACTCCGGCGGGACGGGGCGGCCCTACCTCGTCGAAGGGGTGGGCGAGGACTTCTGGCCGACCACCTATGACCGTGACGTCGCGGACCGGATCATCGAGGTCTCCGACGCCGACTCCTTCGCCATGACCCGGCGGCTGGCGCGCGAGGAGGCGCTGCTCGTCGGCGGCTCCTCGGGGATGGCCGCGTGGGCGGCGATCAAGCTGGCCCGCGAACTGGAAGGCACCCCGGAGGGGGAGTCGGCGGTCATCGTGGTGCTGCTGCCGGACTCGGGCCGGGGCTATCTGACGAAGGTCTTCAACGACGATTGGCTGGCTGCCTACGGCTTCCCGACCGGCAGCGGCCACGACGCGATGACCGTGGGTGAGGTGCTGCGCGGCAAGTCCGGCAGCCTGCCGGCCCTCGTGCACACCCATCCCACCGAGACGATCGCGGAGGCCGTGCAGATCCTTCAGGAGTACGGCGTTTCGCAGATGCCGGTGGTTCGCGCGGAGCCGCCGATCGTTGCCGCAGAAGTCGCGGGCTCCGTCTCCGAGCGCACCCTCCTCGACGCGCTGTATGCCGGCCGCGCCCGGCTCTCGGACGCCGTCGAGCAACACATGTCCCCGCCGCTGCCGACGATCGGTTCGACCGAACCGGCTGAGGCCGCGGTCAGCCTGCTCACCGAGGCCGATGCGCTGCTGGTCCACGAGGACGGCAAGCCGATCGGCGTGGTGACGCGGCCGGATCTGCTGACGTTCATCGCGCGGGGCTGAGCTCAGCGGTGGGTTGGCCGATGGTTTCGCACGCGCGCGCTCGGAGCCTGCGTGCAGTCGCGATGATCGTCGCGTTCGCGGCGGTGGCGGGTTGTTCGGGGGCCACTGACCCCGGTCCGGACACTGCACCGCGCCATCCACCGCTGACTCAGTCTCCGCCCGATGCGAGCCCGACAGAGTCGGGTGGC
>JBAQXA010000035.1:0-12708 GCA_049299195.1 Nocardioides sp. | reverse complement strand
CCTGCGTGAGCCGCTTCGAGGACCGCCGGGTGGAGGTTGGCCACCGCGGTCCCCGAGGTGCAGATCACCGCGGCCGGGGCAGCTACCTTGCCGAGCCCGAGCGCCACAAAGGCGGCGGTGCGTTCGTCGATGCGCGTGTGGAGGTCGATGGTCCCGATCTCCGCGAGGTCGTGCGCCGCAAACGCGAGCGGAGCGCTGCGGGAGCCCGGGCACAGCACGACGTGGCGAACGCCAGCAGCGACCGCGGCGCTGAGGACGGCGCGGGCCAGCTGAGTTGCCGCGTTGGCTGGTGGAGGGCTCATCACGGGCGATCCTCTCGCAGATCCGGCCCACCGGAGGCGAGCACCGCCGTTAGCCGGTCTCGCCACCAGCGCACGCGCGGCTCAGGGGCGGCCAGGCGCGCGAGCGCGTCTTCGTCGACGACCGGTGTCACGACGGGCAGCTCGCCGGCAACCGGCAGGAGCGGCTCGGCCACGATGTCAGCACTGAGCAGACTGGCCGTCGCCAGACCGCAGGCATAGGGGAGCTCGGGCAACGCCGCGGCTAGGGCGACGCCCGCCGCGAGGCCAACCGAGGTCTCCAATGCCGACGAGACCACCACCGGCAGGCCGATCTCCTCCGCGATCCGCAGACAGGCCGCCACGCCGCCGAGCGGTTGCACCTTGAGGACGGCAATGTCGGCCGCCTCCAGTTTGCGCACTCGATAGGGATCTGCCGCCCGCCGAATCGACTCGTCCGCTGCAATGGGTACGCCGACTCGGCGGCGTACTGCTGCCAACTCCTCGACCGTGCGGCAGGGCTGCTCGACATATTCGAGCCCACCGGCCGCCCGCTCGAGCAGTGGGATCACCCGGCACGCTTCGGCACTCCCCCAGGCGCCGTTGGCGTCGATGCGAATCAGGCCCCGGCGACCGAGCGCAGATCGCACCGCCTCCAGCCGCGCCTCGGCCTCGGCAAGGCTCTGTCCGGGCTCGGCGACCTTGACCTTCGCGGTGCGGCAACCCGCGAGCATGACGAGGTCGTGCGCGCTGTCCGCGTCGAGCGCGGGGACGGTGACGTTGACCGGGATCCGCTCCCGGAGGGGCGCCGGCCACGCACCGGCGAGCGCCTCCTCCGCGCACCGCCACCACGCGTGCGCCTCGGTGGTGCCGTACTCGACGAAGGGACTCCACTCCGCCCATCGGCCGCTCGCGCCTCGGATGAGCGCGACCTCGCGGACAGTCAGCCCGCGGAACCGAGAGCGCATGGGGAGCGCGACGACGCGCAGCTCGTGATGCTCCATCACCGGCTCCACCCCTGAAGGGTCGCGCGATCGACCTTGCCGTGGGCGAGCTGCGGCAGCTCGTCGAGGAGGCGGACTTCGCGCGGCGCCCAGGCGCGGGGAAGCTCGGCCCCCACCCAGTCGCGCAGCTCGGCCAGGGTCGGGGGCACCCCCGGGTCGGTGGGCACCACCCAGACGAGGACACGTTGGCCCCACTCTGGGTCCGCGGCACCCACCACCTCCGCGGCGCGCACCGCCGGGTGTTGGCGGATGCGGGCGGCGACGCGACCACCCGGCACGTTGACCCCACCGCTGACGACCACCTCGTCCAGCCGGCCGAGCACGCGCAATCTGCCGTCGGCGCCGAACTCGCCGTGGTCGTCGGTGTGGAAGCGGCCGTCCACCAGGGTCGCCGCGGTCAACTCCGGATCGGCGGCATAGCCGGAGAAGAGCGTCGGGCCGGCGATCGTGATCCTGCCGGTGGCCTCGATCCGCACGTCGACGCCCGGCAGTGGCAATCCGTCATAGACACAGCCGCCGCAGGTCTCGCTTGCGCCATAGGTCGCGACGGTCGCGACGCCGAGCTCCCCGGCGCGCTCGCGGAGGGCGGGATCGACCGGGCCCCCGCCGACGAGCACGACCTCCGCCTCGGCCAGCCAGCGGGCGCCGTCGGGGTCTGCGAGCAGCCGATGGAGTTGGGTCGGCACGAGCGAGAGGGCCAGGCCAGTCACGGGAGACGCCGACACGGTCGCCGGCAGCACCACCGGGGGTTGGCCTGCCAGGAGCGAGCGCGCCATCACCATGATCCCCGCGACGTAGGTCGGGGGCAGCGCCAACGCCCACCCCCCGGCATACGCCAGCCGCGCACGGGTGGCGGCCGCGGAGGCCACCACGGCGGACCGGGAGAGGATGACGCGTTTGGGGGCGCCTGTTGACCCCGAGGTCTCGATGAGGAGCGGCCGCGGCTCCTTGGCTGCGGACAGCCAACGGTCGAGGACGGGCACGATGTCGACCGCGCCTCCGGCGACCGGCCACAGACTCACACTCACACGCTACGCCTTCGGAGCGGCTAGCCCGATCAGACCACGGCATTGTCCGATCGGTCGACGAACACCACCCAGGCGCTCCTCGCTGCCGCGGGCCCGGGCCACCCACAAAGCACCGAACGGCGCCTCAGCTCCGTCGCTTCGACCCTCTCCGTAGCGGCATCCGGTATTAGACGATGGAGCCTCAATCTCCCCCCAGCAGGTCGAAGGAAATCTCCAGATGTCGCCCACCACTCTCGGGTCGCCCACCCGAGGTCGCTTCTCCCGCGCGTATGCCGCTCTGGCCGCGCTCCTCATCTCTCCCGTCTTGGCGCTCACGACCACGACCGCCCCCGCTCAGGCCGCCCCGCTCGCGCCCGGCGTCACCGCCTACTGGGAGATGAACGAGGCGCCCGGAGCCACCGTGATGGCCGATAGCGGCCCCAACGGACTCCACGCCGCCATCGACCAGTCCGGACTCGACACCGGCTACAACATCGGCGGCGCGACGGGCTACAACTGGCTCTTCCGCTCGCCCGAAGAGGCCCCGGCGTCTCCCGAGCGCGTCATCCAAATCCCCGATGACCCCGCGCTGGAGCCCGGCGATGGCGCCTTCACCATCGAGCTGAGGTACCGCACCAACTTCTCCTTCGGAAACATCACCCAAAAGGGTCAAGCCGAGTCCGTCGGCGGCCAGTGGAAGATCCAGGCGCCCAGCGGCATCCCGTCTTGCCTCTTCAAGGGTTCGATCACTCGGATCGCCACCAACTCGATCACCCCGCTCAACGACGAGGCCTGGCACAACGTGACCTGCGCCTTCAGCCAGACCGGCGTGACGATGTATGTCGATGGGCTCTACCGCAGCCGCAAGAACGGCACCGCCGGCACCATCGACAACAGCGTCCCGATGACGATCGGCGGCAAGACCAACTGCGACCAGGTCCTCGTCACCTGCGACTACTTCTCCGGCAGCATCGACTTCATCAAGATCACCAAGGGCGCCAACCTGCTGCCCACGGCGGCCTTCACGCAGACCTGCGCCGGCCAGACGTGCAGCTTCGATGCCTCCGGCTCCTCCGACGGCGACGGCAGCGTTGCCCGCTACCTGTGGGACTTCGGTGACGGCACGACGTCGACCGAACCGCAGCCCCAGCACGCCTACGCCGCGCCGGGCAGCTACAACGTCACGCTGACGGTTAACGACAACCAAGCCGCCGATGACAGCACGACCACCGCGCTCGAGGTCGAGGCCAACCCCGCGCTGACCAGTCCGGTTCAGTTCGTGAACTCGGTGATGTCGGCGGCCAACAACAGCTCCGCCAAGGTCGTCGTCCCGGCGACCGTCGCGCCCGGGGACCGGTTGCTGATGGTGCTGAGCTACAACAACCTCTCCCGCACGGTGACCACGCCGGCCGGCTGGACCCAACTGCGCGCCGTCACCTCGGGCACCATGGGCTCGATCGCCTACACCAAGGTCGCCGAGCAGGCTGATGCAGGCGCCACCGTCACGGTCCCGCTCAGTGGCAGTTCGAAGTACACCCTCACCCTGAGCGCCTACACCGGCACGGCCTTGGGGCCGGTCCAGTTCGCGAGCGCTACCGACACCATCCCCAACACGTCGCGGCCGACGCCGCTTGTGGACCCCGAGCGCGGATCTTGGGTCGCGTCGTACTGGGCAGACAAGTCCAGCACCACCACCACCTGGACACCCGAGCCCTCGGTGACGGCACGGGTCGCCGGCTGCAACACCGACGCCGGCCGGATCTGCAGCGCCCTCGCCGACACCAATGCTCCGGTCCCGGCCCTGCCTTACGGCCAGATCACGGCGACGTCGGGCACGCCCTCCGACACCGCGGTGATGTGGTCCTTCGTGCTCGCCCCCAAGCCGGAGGGCAACCAGCCGCCGTTTGCGGGCATCACCGCCT
Source organism: Nocardioides sp. (assembly GCA_049299195.1). Lineage (GTDB taxonomy): Bacteria > Actinomycetota > Actinomycetes > Propionibacteriales > Nocardioidaceae > Nocardioides. The sequence continues at coordinate 8,497 of JBAQXA010000035.1, read as the reverse complement.
CCTGCACCGTCTTGCAGTGCTCCTTCGACGGCTCGGGCTCAGGCGACCCGGACGGCACGATCACGGGCTACTCCTGGAGCTTCGGCGATGGCACGACGAGCACCCAGGCCGCCCCGAGCCACACCTACGCGGCAGCCGGCACCTACACCGCCTCGCTGACCGTGACCGACAACGAGGGCGCCACAAGCACATCCACCAAGTCGGTGACCGCGACTGCGCCGCCGGTGGTCAGTCCGATCGCTCACGTGGCCTCGACGGTCGTGGCCGACAGCAACTCCAAGCCCACCGTGACGGTTCCGAGTGGGGTCAACGCCGGGGATCGGCTCCTGCTGGCCCTGAGCCTGAGCAACACGACGCGGACCTTCAGCGCACCAGCCGGGTGGACCCAGCTCGACAACATCGTCGCCGGCACCGACCTCCGCACCGTCTTTTGGACCAAGGTGGCCGCGGCCGGAGACCCGGCCACCCTGACCGTGCCGCTGAGCGGGACGTCGAAGTACAGCATCACGCTCGCGGCGTACGCCGGCGTCTCGGCCGGCACGCCGACCTTCGCATCGACTGTCGACACGACCAACCACACCGCTCGCACGACACCCGCGGTGACCACTCAGGACGGGGCGTGGGTGATCTCCTACTGGGCCGATCGCTCCTCGACAACCACCGTGTGGAACCTGCCCGCAACGGTCACCGGTCGGGCCAGCGCCTGCGCCACGGGGACTTCGCGGATCTGCAGCGCCTTCGCCGACACCGGTCTGCCGGTTGCAGCGGGCCCGCACGCGGGCGTCGTGGCCAACACCGATGTCGCCAGCAGCAGAGCCACCATGTGGTCGGTGGTGCTCGCCCCCGTCTCCTAAGGGGCGCCTCGGCCTAGGGGCGATCACGCAATCTGGGCGCGGCAGCGGCATAGTGTGCGGGTGGCTTCCCCGTCCGACTGGTTCCATGGAGCCCGTCCGCGCACCCTCCCGGCGGCGATTGCACCGGTCCTCGCCGGCTCCGCGGTCGCGGCATGGGTCGACTCTTTCGTCGGCTGGAAGGCGCTGCTCGCCCTCGTCGTGGCCCTGGCTCTGCAGGTCGGCGTCAACTACGCCAACGACTACTCCGACGGCATTCGTGGCACCGACGCCGACCGGGTCGGGCCGATGCGCCTGGTGGGTTCGGGCCGCGCCACTCCCGCCGCGGTGAAGCGGGCGGCCTTCCTCTGCTTCCTCATCGCGGCTCTCGCCGGTCTAGCCCTTGCGGTCACCACTAACTGGTGGCTGGTCGCCGTCGGCGCCCTCGCGATCATCGCCGCCTGGTTCTACACCGGCGGCAAGCGCCCCTATGGCTACTTGGCCCTCGGTGAAGTGATGGTCTTCGTCTTCTTCGGCCTGGTCGCCGTGGTCGGCACCACCTATGTCCAAGTGGGCCGCCTCATCGAGCCGGCTTGGTATGCCGGCGTCGGGGTCGGCGCGTTGGCGTGCGCGATCCTCGTGGCCAACAACCTGCGCGATCTGCCCACCGACGCGCTCGCGGGCAAGCGCACGCTTGCGGTGCGCCTGGGCACCGAGCGCACGCGTGGGCTCTACCTGATCTTGATCCTGGCCGCGGCGGCAGCGGTCGTGGCCGTCGCCGCTAGCACGACCTGGACGGCGTTGGCCGGGCTCGGGTTTCTGCTAGTCGCCGTGCGCCCCACACGCAGCGTGCTGGCGGGGGCAAGCGGCCCGGCCCTGATTCCGGTCCTGCAACAGACCGGCTTCGCCGAACTCGCCTGGTCGGCGCTTGTGTCGTTCGGCCTGTTGGTCTAGCGATCTGGGCGTTACTGTGTCGCCCATGTGGTGGCTTCTCGCTCTCATCATCGTCGGCGTGGTCGTGTTCAAGTTCCGCGTGCAGATCCTGGCCCGTATCCTGGGCCAGCCCGAATCGCGGATCCAGCGACAGATCGACCGCAAGCGCCACTAAACGAGCCTCCAACAGCTCACGGCGGGGCCCCATCAGGGGGCTGTCTCGGCCCGCACCTCAACGCAGCAGGCAATCCCAGGAAGGCGGCCCCAGTGGGCGAACAGCGCAAGTACATCCTCGATGAGTCGGAGATGCCGACCCATTGGTACAACATCATGGCGGACCTCCCGACCCCGCCGCCCCCGCCGCTCCACCCCGGCACGCGCGAGCCCGTCGGCCCTGACGACCTGACCCCGCTCTTCCCGATCGAGCTGATCATGCAAGAGGTCAGCGGCGAGCGCTACATCGAGATTCCTGAGGCAGTTCGCGACGTCTATCGGCAGTGGCGGCCGTCGCCGCTGTTCCGGGCACGCAAGCTGGAGGCCAAGCTCGGCACCCCCGCACGCATCTACTACAAGTACGAAGGCGTGAGCCCGGCCGGCTCACATAAGACGAACACGTCGGTGCCGCAGGTCTACTACAACGCGCTCAACGGCGTACGCCGACTGACCACCGAGACCGGCGCCGGCCAATGGGGCACGGCTCTCTCCTTTGCCTGCGCGCTGTTTGGCGTGGAGTGCGAGGTGTGGCAGGTGGGCGCTTCCTTCGACACCAAGCCGCAGCGGCGCACGCTGATCGAGGTGTTCGGCGGCAAGGTGCACCGCTCCCCCAGCCGGATGACCAACAGCGGCAACGCCTTCCCCGTGGACCACCCGGGCTCCCTCGGCATCGCGATCTCCGAGGCCGTCGAGGTGGCCGCTCAGGCCGAGGACACGAAGTACGCCCTCGGGTCGGTGCTCAACCACGTGCTGCTGCACCAGACGATCATCGGCCAGGAGGCCGTGGCTCAGCTCGCCAAGGCGGGCGAGTCTGGCGCCGACATCGTGATCGGCTGTGCAGGCGGGGGGTCCAACTTCGCGGGCCTGTCGTTCCCGTTCCTGCGGCAGAAGCTGGCGGGCGAGTCCAACCCGCGCGTGATCGCGGTCGAGCCGCACTCGTGCCCGACCCTGACGCGCGGCGAGTACCGCTACGACTTCGGCGACACCGCAGGGCTGACGCCGCTGATGAAGATGCACACGCTCGGCCACGACTTCGTGCCGTCTCCGATCCATGCCGGCGGCTTGCGCTATCACGGCATGGCGCCGCTCGTCTCCCACGTCTATGACCAGGGGCTCATCGAGGCCACGGCGTTGCACCAGACCGAGTGCTTCGACGCCGCCCTGGAGTTCGCGCGGACCGAGGGAATCGTTGCCGCACCCGAGTCGTCGCACGCGCTCGCCCAGGCTCGCCGCGAGGCGATGGCGTGCAAGGAGAGCGGCGAAGAGAAGGTCATCGTGATCGGCCTGTCCGGCCACGGCCTGCTCGAGCTCGGCGCCTACGACGCCTACCTCAACGACCGGCTCGATGACGACGCCATGTCTGACGACGCGTTGGCCGCGGCGCTGGCATCGGTGCCCGTGGTCTGAGATTCCTTGCGGCCGGGGCTGGGCAACCAGTCCCGGCCTGCGGGTGCGGGCGGCTGCGAGCGGCGCACGGCGTCCAACCCACCGCCACAAGCGTGCGCCACGCGCGCTTACGGCTGTTCTTGGGGCCTATCAACCGCCATAAGCGTGCGCCACAAACGCTCGTCGCTGTGGGAGCGCGCCGCGTCGGGCCTTAGGACTCGTCTTGCTCGCGACGCTTGCGATCGAGGTCGCGCAAGAAGTCGGGGTCGTCGTCAGGGGCGATGGGTCGGCCGGGCTGCCTGGGCCGGGCGCCGCCAAGACCTCGGCGGGGGCCGGCGCCTTGCATCATCCGCACCGCGAAGTAGAGCGCGATCGCGACCACGACGATGACCAACAGCAGTCGCAACATGGGGCCATCCTAGTCGGTCGACGATGGGCTCTAGACCTCGTCTTCCTTCGCCTTCAGCTCCTCAAACTTGCTGGAGGCGGCCCTAGCGCGGGCTTCCACGTGTCTTGCCAGCGCTTCACGCTGCCGGCCGAGCAGCCAGTACGACGCGATGCCCGACGCCACGAGCGAAATCAGCAACGCTCCGAGCACCGGCACCTGGTTGCGGCCGCTGATCAAGGCCCACAACCCCGCCACGATCGCGAACGAACCAGCGAAGATTCCTACACGTAGGGCTGTATAAAGCCAGAAATCCTTCACAGACCGCAGCCTAAGTGTTGACCTGCCGAGTAGATTGAGCAGGTGGTGCTGACCATCCTCGTAATCGGCCTGGCGATGTTCATGGGCGTCTGCATGTTCTTCGTCTACCGCTGGGTCGCCGAACCCGTCAAACTTGACGAGGTCAAGGACGAGGACGGCCTGGAGATCGACTGGGATGCGTTGCCCAAGGCCCCCCAGCGCCAGATCGCTCCCGATGACGACCCGGAGTTCCTGCGCCGGCTGAGCAACCGTCGTCCCGACGACTTCTAAGCCGCACTTCCCCGCAACAGCCACAAGCACGCGCAGCGAACGCTTACGGCTGTCCAGAACCCCCTCCAACAACCACAAGCGCGCATGGCGAACGCTCACGGCTGTCCAGAACCCCCTCCAACAACCACAAGCGCGCATGGCGAACGCTTACGGCCGTCGCCTCTGCGGACGAGCCCTCCCCTACCCGGACAAACACGTCGGCCTCACCCATGCCTGAGGCACGAGTGAGGCCGACGTCAATCCCCCAACCGGTGGTTAGCTGTCCCGGGCGGCTGGGAGGTAGTTCACCCAGAGCGTGGACGAGGTGCCCACGCGCGGGTAAGGCAACGTGATCGCCGTCAAGCAGTTGGCCATCGTGTTGTTGTTGTAGTCATCCAGGATCTCGGCGAGGTAGAGCATGTTCGCCTTGATCTGAGTGGTCTGGACGGTGACGCTGGCCAGTGCACTGGTCGGCGCCTTGTAGCCGGATGCGGTGTAGTTGACGTAGTCGAGGAACCGCTGCATCAACGCCGCTGCTTCATCGGCCTTGGACTCACAAGCCGCTTGACCCGTGCTGCCGTAGTTGAGCATCTGGTTGAGCTCGTAGGCCAGCAATTGGGCAGTCGCGTTGATGATCGGGTCGCCAGCCGCCTTCGGCTTGTCACCGATTCGGGACAGCGTGCCGACGAGACGCTTGTCGAGGATGTCGACAGCCATCTGGCAGGCATACGGCCCTTCGATGTACAGGTCTCCGATCCGGATGTCCGGAAGCCCGTTGCCGTTGGAGTCATCCGCCGGTGCGTAGACGCGACCATCAGGAGCAGTGCCGCCCTTGATCATCAGGTCGAGCATCGCGAACTGGCTTCCTGCACCATCACAGCTGGTCCAGTTCTTCCAGTAGCCGATCGTGTGCGCGAAGCCCTGGGGCACGTTGTTCACGTCGAACACGATGACTGCGGCGTCCTCGGTGGAGACCACCGTGAAGTTGATGCAGGCCAGGGTGTTCTCACCCTCTTGGAAGCCCGCACCGCCCACGATTCCGGGAGTGAACCAACCGCTGTCGCCGTAGGTGCGCTCCTGGACCCAGTTGGGAGTCTGACCCGACACGACCTGCTCGCACAGCGAGTAGGTGCCCGGCTCCAGCCATCCACCATTGGACCACTCGGTCGGGGTGATCGAGTTGTCCGGCCCGGTGACCGATCCGGTGGCGACGACCGTGCCCATGGCGGTGGTCGATGCTCCGGAGCGGATCTCGAAGGTGTAGGTGCGTCCGGTCGGGACCGGGCCCAGATCGAAGGTCTTGTTGACCTGGATACGACCCTTTCGGTAGTTGCCGAAGGTCGCGGCAACCGTCCCGTTCTTCGTCACCGTCACGGTCACGCAGGGCTGCGTCTGCCGCGGCAAGGACGCGAACCAGCCGTCCTTGGTGACCTCGCACACCGTGTAGGTGCCCGTGTCGAGTGCAGCGAACGTCGCCGTACCGTCAGCTCCGGTCGTGGCCGTGGGCTCGCCCGCGTCCTTGACCTTGTCGCCATCGAGATCGAGCCAGAAGCTCCAGTCCTGCAGGCCGCCGTCCACGTCATTGCGGACGCCGTTGGCATTGCGGTCATGGAACTTCGTCACCGAGATCGAGCCCGTATGCCGGGTGTTGACGTAGACGCAGACGACGTGCTCGCCCTTCTGGACGGTCACCCCGCCCTTGTCGGTCGGCTTGATGGAGTCCCGCTGATCGCTCGAGCAGGTCACCGACGAGTCGTAGTTGGCCAGGGCCGACTCCGACACGAAGTACTCACCGGTGTCCACTGCCTTCGCGCCGGTGGTCCCGTTGCCGGTGACCGACTGGTTGGCAACGGTGTTGCCGCCCGCCGCGACGCCAATCATCAGCGTCACGGTGCCCGGCGTACCCGACCACTGCTTCTGCAGCTCGATGGAGCCACGGTCGCGCGTGTTGGTGATCGTGCAGGTCGCGCTGTCACCAAGCCCGAGCGTGATGGTGGAGCCGTCCTGCACTCCGGTGCCGGTGCACACCCAGTCGCTGGCCGTGTAGCCGCCAGGGCCGCTCTCCGACAGCGAGTACGTCGCGCCGGCCCACACGTTGTGTGAGGTGCCGGAGCCACCCTTGTCGCTGAAGTTGCGCGTGCCGGGGTTGTCGGTCGCCGCTGCGCTCAAGGTCCAGTCGTTGGCGACATTGGTGCCGCCCTCGACCTTCTTGATCAGCGTCAACTTCGGGGTGTTATCGGTGTTGGTGATGGTGCAGACCGCGTTGCCACCCAGCGCGACGGTGACAACACCATCGACCAGGGTGCCGCCGGTGCACGACCACGCTGAACCGGTGTACCCAGCCGGACCGGACTCACCCAAGGTGTAACCCACGCCAGCGAACACATCGGCCGCCGAGCCAACCCCACCCTTGATGGAGAAGTTCCGATCATCGTCGGGATCTGCAGCAGTCGCCGTCAACGTGAAGTCGTTAGCCACCGCCGTGCCACCGTCGTTGTTGGTGACCTTCTTGATCAGCGTCAACATCGGCGCAACATCATCATTGGTGATCGTGCAGGTCTTGGTCTGACCAGCCGCCACCGTGACAGAACCGTCAGCGGCGCAGTCTCCACTAATGCTCGTTTGCTCATAGCCAGTCACGCCGCCGGTTTCGGAGACGTTGTAGCTGCCGGCGGGCAACGTGTAAGACGTGCCCGTTGCGGTGCCCGGTTGCGGCGAAGAGGCGACGTCAGTCCCGCTCTTCTTCACGTGAATGTCCCAGGCGGAAGAAGCGGCGGTGCCACCGTCGTCGTTAACGACGACCTTCTTCACGATGAGCGTGCCGTTCTGTTGCGTGTTGGTGAACGTGCAGGTACGGGCTTCACCCTCCTTCAAGTTGAAGGTGACATTGGGGGAAGCGATGGTCACGGATCCGCCATTGGGGTAGGTGACCTGACACGTGATCGACGTCAATGCCCAGTTCGGCGTCGCCAGCTCGCCAATCACAATGGGATTCGAGACTTGCGCCGAATCCACGAACGTGAATGTCTTGCTGGGATCACTTCCAGACTGATTGTCGGTAAGCGAGAAGTTCGAGGCAGGCGCGGTTCCCGTAAAGGAGAACGCTTGGTCGCTCGGCGGTTCGGCGTGCTTCACGATCGTGAGCGACGCCGGGAAGAAGACAGCGTCGCTGCTCAGCGAGCGATCCTGATTTCCCACCCTCCCGTCATCCAGCGCAGGAATGGCCATATGGTACGGAGAGCCCGGAATGTTAACTGCACCGAGCCCGTTCCAGTCCAGCCGAGTCGCAATGTGACCGCCCCAAGCGAGCATCAGGTCGCTGCGTGTCGCAGTGAAGGTGACGAGCGCGCACCGTGACTGATCGCCTGCGAAGCTGACATTGTCAGTAATCGTGCAGCCAGCATTTGATGGATTCCCGTACTCGATACTCTCAATGACCCCGCCCCAGAGCGACATCTTGCCGGGGATTTGGGGAATAAGTCCTGTGAGAGAGCCATCCGCAGGGAGATCGAACTCATTTGGATTCCCTGTGCACCACGCAGTGTAACCCGCGCACGCGTCTGCGTTGTGAACCGTGCGGCGGTAACTGGTCAGGTAGTCGATCGCATGCATTCCGGACTTGGTAGTGTCCCAATCCAACTGAATGGTGTGAGTGCCGACCGTCATGCCAGAGATATGAGCACGATAGGGAACTGACTCTCCCTCGGAATAGTGAGCCTGAGATGCTACTAAGTTCCCATTCTGCCAAGTATCAGGATCACATTCCGTAGGAGCATTAAAGGTACCGTTGGCGCATTGATCGAGATTTACCGCGCCATCGGTGAACGCCGCGGTCGCGACACGCCCGGTCTGGACTCCAGTCGCCTTAACGTTGTAGTCAGAAACGAACCACTCGGGCAGCGTGAAGGAGTCGGTCACCGTTCCGTCGGCCGCGACATTCACGTCAACGTCGCGCTTCCAGGTGGCGCCAAAGGTGTCGTTGACGATGATGCGCACCGTGTCGTCGCCGGACCAGCCATCGCCCGAGAGGCGAACCAGACCACCCGGCGGGTAGTCGGCCTTGTCGCTGGCGATCGTGACTGGATCGAGTGCGGGCTCCTCGGCGGCGGCAGGCGCCTCGGCAGGAGCCGGCTCCTCGGCGGCGGCCGGAGCGGCCGGCTCTTCAGCCGGAGCGGGAGCC
>JBAQXA010000034.1:0-2484 GCA_049299195.1 Nocardioides sp. | reverse complement strand
CGCGTGGACGGCGAGCCCGGCGAGCTCATAAAACAGGCGCACATAGGGGAGGGTGCTTGGGTCGGTCAGCAGCGCCCATTGGGCTCGGATCAACGCCGCCGGGTCCGTATGCCGCGCCGCTAGGTCGGCGAGCAACACCCGCTGGTCGGCCTCCACCCGGGTGACGATCGCGGCGACCAGTCCCTCGCGGGAGCCGAAGTGATAGAGCAGCATCCGGTGGCTGCTGCCCACTCCCTCGGCGATCTCGCGCAGGCTCTGATCGGCGAGACCGTGCGTGGCGGCATACCCGATCACGCGGTCGAGGAGGTCCTCGCGAGCGGGGTTGGGTGGTGCTGGCTCTTGAGGCGCTGGGTCTTGAGGCGCGGGGTTGCTCGGCGGCATGTACCAAATGGTACATTCACGCCCATGAGGATCGAACACACCACGCTGATCAACGCGCCCCTGGAGCGCGTGTGGGCCGTCACGCTCGATGTGGAGGGCCTGCCTGAGCTGTCACCGACGACAATGACTCGCGTGCGTCGTCTCGATGAGGGCGACCTACGTGTCGGAAGCCGCACCCGCATCAAGCAGCCCGGCCAGCGCGAGCGCGTCTGGACCGTGGAAGAGGTGACGGCGCCGACCAGGTTTGTGTGGTCGACCCGGTTGGGGCCGCTGGCGATTCGGGCGACGCACCTGCTCGCGGCGGAGCGCGACGGAGGCACCCGCAACACCCTCGTGATCGACCTGCTGGGGCCGGGAGCCAGGCTGCTCGGCGCCCTCCTGCGCCGTACCTTCGCTTCCGTGCTGGCCACGGAGAACGCCGGCTTCAAGCGGGTCAGCGAGAGCGCCGCAGCCGATCACTAGCGCTCAGATAAACGCTTCGCCGTCGTGGGTCGCGAGCTTGCGCGCGACCTCCTTGAGATCGGCGCGCCAGATCTCCTCGGGTGTGGGCGGCAGGATCTCGTTCCACTCGGCGGCGAAGGCGCCCAACACTCCGGGGAGGCGTGCGGGGCGGGCGAGGAACCACACGTGCAGATGCTCGGAGCCGTCGCCCCACCGGCAGATGTGCACCCGGCCGATGTGGGGCTGGTCGGCCATGATGCGGGCCAGCCAGACCGAGAGTTGGCCGTATTCGGCCGCCAACTCATCGCTCATCTCGTCGTAGTCCAGGTGTTCGCGGCTGGACAGCCAGACGATCATGGGCAGTCCACCGGGCTCGGCCGGGTGGGTGAGCTGCCAGCGGTCGTTGGCCCAGATGCGGGTGGCATCGCCTCCGCCCTCGCAGAGGAAGCAGTCGTGCCCACCAGCCCCGGAGCGCGCCGGTTCGGCGCCTGACAACGGGGGACCCAGGGGCTTGGCGACGAGCTTCCCGTCGCACACCTCCCACGGGAAGATCTCCCAGTCGGACATGTCGGGGAGGGGCAGTCGGCCGCCCGCGCCGACCGCCGCGATGACTCGGGCGTAGATCTCCTCGGCTGACTCGGCCATGGCCCCACCATGACACCCGGCCGCTCCTCGCGCCACCGTCGCGCCCGGCCAAGTCACTCGGCCGCGCCACTCGGCATAGGGTCATCCCATGGGTGACCTCAACATCCCCCCTGCCCCGCCGATCGAGGGCGCCACGCCGCTGCACTCGGGCAAGGTGCGCGACCTCTATGTGATCGACAGCGGAGCGTATGCCGGCAGCCTGCTCATGGTGGCCAGCGACCGGATCTCCGCCTTCGACTATGTGTTGGACACCCCGATCCCCGACAAGGGCGAGATCCTCACGCGGATGTCTTTGTGGTGGTTCGACCAGCTCGCCGAGCTGATCCCCAACCACGTGCTGACGACCGACGTGCCGAGCGCTGTCGCTGGGCGCGCGTTGGTCTGCGAGCGGCTGGACATGTTCCCCGTGGAGTGCGTTGCGCGCGGCTACCTGACCGGCTCCGGGCTGCTGGACTACCAGGCGAGCGGCGAGGTGTGCGGCATCGGGCTGCCCGCCGGTTTGGTCGACGGCAGCCGGCTGCCCGAGCCAATCTTCACCCCGGCGACGAAGGCCGAGCTGGGCGATCACGATGAAAACGTCTCGTTCGCTTCCGTCGTGGACGCCATCGGTGATGACGCCGCCGCTGAGCTGCGGATGCTCACCCTGGCGGTCTACGGCCGGGCCGAAGAGATCGCTCGCGCGCGGGGGATCATCGTGGCCGACACGAAGTTCGAGTTCGGCCGCCGCGGCGACGGCACGATCGTGCTGGGCGATGAGGTGCTCACGCCCGACTCCTCGCGCTTCTGGCCCGCCGACCGCTGGCAGCCCGGGCAGGTGCAGGAGTCCTTCGACAAGCAGATCGTGCGCAACTGGCTGACCTCGCCCGCGTCCGGCTGGGACCGCGCGAGCGGCGAGCGGCCGCCGGCGCTGCCCGAGGAGATCGTGGCGCTGACGCGCGGGCGGTATGTCGCGGCGTACGAGCGGCTGACCGGCACCAGGTGGTGAGGGCGGCGTGGCAACGTCGGTGCGGCTGATCC
>JBAQXA010000033.1:0-5717 GCA_049299195.1 Nocardioides sp. | reverse complement strand
AGGCGGCCTGTCCGAGGTCGTCGAGGTAGCGGCCGCCGCCCGTCACCAGGCGCGGGTCCTCGTCGTGGCGGCGGATCGGCGCGCCGATATGCCGGGTGGTCATGCCGGGCCCCCGTCTGCCTGCCCTGGCCCGGGTTGCTCTGGGCCAGTCTTCTCTGGGCCCGTCTCCTCTGGGCCGGACTCCGGGCCCGTCTCCTTGGCGATCTCGGCGGCGCGGAGCACGGCCTTCACGATGTTTTGGTAGCCGGTGCAGCGACAGAGGTTGCCGGAGACACACTCGCGTGCCTCAGCCTCGGTCGGGTCCGGGTTCTCCGCGATGAACGCGGTGATCGAGGTCAAGAAGCCGGGAGTGCAGAAGCCACATTGCAACCCGTGGCACTCCACGAAGGCCTGCTGCACCGGGTTCATCCGGCTGGGATCGTCGCCAAGCCCCTCCACCGTGGTGATCGCGTGGCGCTGGGCCGAGACGGCAAACATCAAGCACGACCGCATCGGTTGCCCGTCGACCAACACCGTGCACGCGCCGCACACGCCGTGCTCGCAGCCGACATGGGTGCCGGTCAGGCCGAGGTCGTGGCGCAGCGCGTCGGAGAGCAGCCGGCGGGCGGGCACCCGGCAGGTGCGCGGCACACCGTTAACCCGCAGCGTGATGTCGTGCAGCTGCTCCTCGGCATACGTCGGGCTGCCGGAGGCGCCTGAGGTGGGGGTCGTCATGCGGTGGCCTCCTGCAGTGCGCGCCGGGTGACTTCGCGGGCGAGCATCCCGCGGTAGTCGGCGCTGGCATGGATGTCGTCGAGCGGGTCGATGTGGGCGTCGATGGCCGCGTCGAGGACGGCGGGATCACCTGCGGCCAGCGCGGCGGTCAGGTCGACGACCCCTGGAGCGTCGGTGACCGACACGTAGGCCGCCCGGGTCCAAGCCGGCGTGACCGCGACGCCGACGCCGGCCAGCGCATAGTCGCCATGGCGGCGGGCCGACTCGAGGAAGGCGGTGCGGGAGCCTGCCGGGAAGCGGCCAAACCGCACATGGGTGAGGATCTCGTCGGCCTCCAGCACGGTCTCCAGGGCTCCGACGAAGAAGTCGCTGGCGCTCACCTCGCGGGTGCCACCCGGCCCGAAGATCTCCATCACCGCCTCGGTCAGCGCCGCGATCGCGGGCATCTCACCCGCCGCGTCGGCATGAGCGATCGAACCCACCGTCGTGCCGCGGTTGCGGATCGCCGGGTGCGCGACACAGCTCAACGCCTGGCGCAGCAGGGGTTGAGCCTCGGCGGCGGCGTCATCGTCGAGCAGTTGGGCGTGCCGGACCAGGGCGCCGATCCGCACGCTGTCGTCGGTGATCTCGATTCGGGCGAGGTCGGGCAGCCCGTTGATGTCGATCAAGTGACGCGGCGAAGCGAGTCTCATGTTGAGGATCGGGATGAGGCTCTGGCCGCCGGCGAGGACCTTGCCGTCGTGGCCAGCTGCCGCGAGCAGCTCGACGGCTTCGGCCAACGAACTGGGCGCGTGATAGGTGAACGGCGCGGGTTTCACGCTCTTGATCCTGCCAACGTGTGACCGGGGCCACTAGGTGGGGACCGCGCACACACCCCACCACCCGTTGGCAACTGTTGCCAGTTCCCCCGCCCCTCCTGCCAGCCGGAGCTCTCGCCGCGCGAGGGCGCGCCCCAAAGCCCGCAAATGCACGAGGCGCCCGGTGGGAACCGAGCGCCTCGTGGTTGTGGAGCAGAACGGCTAGCCCTTGCCGCCGTCGGTGCCGGGGTAGCCCTCTTGGTAGAGGTCGTCGACACCGTCGGAGTCGCCGTAGGTCGGGCCGCCGACCGAGATGGCGGTGCCGTCGGCGTGACCGGTGAGGTAGTCCTTCGGAGCGACCGCACGGGCGAGGTGGTAGGCACCGATCGCCACGATGGTGCCGAGCGCGATGCCGCCGAGGCTGAAGTTGTCGGTGAACTTCAACTCGGTGTTGCCGACGCCGATGATGATGCCGGCCGACACGGGGACCAGGTTGATGGGATTGGCGAAGTCGACGCCGTTCTCTTTCCAGATCTTGGCGCCGAGCAGGCCGATCATGCCGTAGAGCACAACCGTGATGCCGCCGAGGACACCGCCGGGTACCGAGGCCACCAGTGCACCGAACTTCGGCGACAGACCGAACAGGATCGCCACCACGGCGGCCACCCAGTAGGCGGCAGTTGAGTAGACCCGAGTCGCGGCCATGACGCCGATGTTTTCGGCGTACGTCGTCGTCGGCGAGCCACCCACGCCCGCGGCCAGCGCGGTGCCGATGCCGTCGGCTGCGATGGCGCGGCCCATCATCGGATCGAGGTCCTTGCCGGTCATCTCGGCGACGGCCTTGACGTGGCCGGTGTTCTCCGCGATCAGGGCGATCACGGCGGGGAGCACGAGCAAGACCGCGGCGATCGAGATGGTCGGCGAGTGCATGCCGACGATCTCCAAACCATCCGGACCGGTGCTGGTGGCGGGGGGGAACCCGAACCAGTCGGCGGCCTTGATGCCCCCGAAGTTTGTGCGGTAGTGCTCGGTGATCTCGCCGGTGCCGGGGTTGAGCGAGGTGATCATCCCGAAGACCTTGTCGGCGAAGAAGGACAGGAGGTAGCCGAAGATCAGCGCCAGGAAGACCGCGATCCGGCCAAAGAATCCCTTGAACGCCACCGCAACGATGATCGTGAACAGCATCGTGGCCAGCGCGATCCACTGATCCTGGGGCCAATAGATGTTGGCCACGACCGGGGCCAGGTTGAAGCCGATCAGCATGACGACCGCGCCGGTGACCACCGGCGGCAGCGCCTTGTGGAGGAAGTCACTGCCCAAGAAGTGGATGAGTACGCCGACCAGTGCGAGCACGATTCCGGCGACCATGATGGCGCCGGTCACCGTCGAGGAGTCGGCACCTTCAAGATTGCGGACCGCGGCCGCGCCGCCGACGAAGGAGGCCGATGTGCCGAGGTAGCTCGGCACCGTGCCCTTCACGATGAGCAGGAACACGATCGTGGCGATGCCGCTCATCATGATCGCGAGCTGGGCGTTCAGACCCATGATGAGCGGGAACACGAAGGTCGCACCGAACATCGCGACCACGTGTTGCGCACCGAGCCCAACCGTCTTCCCCCACCCGAGCCGCTCGTCGGGGGCGACGACGCCACCCTTCTCGAGCCGACCCGGCTCAACCACCTTCCAACCGATGCCTAGGGACATACCTGAGACCTTTCATGAGGGGGCACACCACACCAGGGACTGGGCGATTTGGCCACCATGGTTACCCCGGAACCTAGTGCCGCCGCGGGCCCGGCGTATTTGGCCAGATGTGCCAACGAAAGTGGGCCGGTGCTGGCAAATCCCGTTTCAGGCCCGTTTGACGCCACGCATTTGATGGATGCGAAGCGCAAGAGCCAAAGTCAGTCGAAGCTCCGGATCTGTCGTGAAAGGACCCAACATCTGCTCCAGTTTCACGATCCGGTAGCGCAGGGTGTTGTAGTGGAAGAACAGCGTGCGCGCGGTCTCGGCGACATTGAGATTGGTGTCGAGCAAGACCTGCAGGGTCTGTCGTAGATCGGCGTTGAGCGGGTTGGCATCGGTGGCCAACTCACCCAGCGCCTCGTTGACAAAGGTGCGCAGTTCGGCCGAGTCCGGCACCAGCGCAAGCAGCCGATAGATGCCGAGTTCGTCGAAGTGATTGACACTGCCATCGCCATGGACCCGACGGCCCGCGGCGACAGCACTCAGCGCCGTCAGGTAGGCCTCGGGCAGCTCGGTCACCGACGTGAAGACTCGCGAGACGCCGGTGGAGAAGGCCCGCCGCCCGCCACCGCCGTCGCCGCTCACGGTCTTCACCAAACCGCGCACCGGTTGCATGATCGCGGCCGGTTCGGCGGCGGGGTCGGCGGGAAGGAGGACGACGACCTCGTGGCTGAACCCGGCAACCGGTGCCTTCGGATCGCGCACGGAGACGGCGCGTGTCCACGCCCGAGCGAACCGGTCTTGCAGGCCGCGCATCTCGTCGGCATCGCGGGTGTCGTCATCGTCGTCATCGTCGATCTCGGCCACCACGATCACCATGGGCCGGTCGATGTCCCAGCCCAGGGCGGTGGCGTGCGCGATCGCTTCGGCCGCGTTGCCGGCGCGACCGGCAAGCGCGTCGCGGAGGAACTCGGCGCGGTACTTGCTCTCGACCGCCGAGACCGCTTGCTCCTTGGTGATGGCCAGGGCTGCCACGGTCGCGGCGCGCTCGAGCAGCAGGATGTCGGCCGCGGTCAGCACCCGATCGGAGAACGCGCCCAACAGACCGTGGTTGAGGTTGCCCGCGACGATGCGCACCAAGCCCCGCTGCGCGCGGGCGCCAACCGGTGGGCGCAGGCCGACCGGCTCCTCCTCCACCACTAGTCGCCCGGTGCGGTCGAAGCAGTCCAGGGCGAGCACCCGCTCCACCTGCTCCTCGTCGCCCGCCGTCGCAAGCACCCGCCCGTCGGTGGTGGTGACCACCACGGGGCCGCCCACGAACGGCACCACCGAGGCACACAACTCCTGCAGCGAGCCGCCGGCGAGCACCGAGCGGACAAACACCTGATGTACTTCGTCTTCGCGCTGCAACATCCGCTCGTGATGTTGCACGACGGTGTCGAGCAGCTCGTTGACCAACCGGTGGGTGACCCGTTCGTCGGGCGCAAGCACCAGTGCCAGTCCGGCCCCGCGGGCCGCGGCCAGCCACTTCTTGCGGCGGGCGACATCACTCACCACGACCGCCGACGCGCCGGCTTGAGCCAGCCGATTGACGGTGGCTTTGGGGTCAACGTGGTCGGCCAGGCTCGAGTCGAGGCAGACCACCCGATCCTGCAGCAACCCCTCCCCGGAGACGAGCGTGCGCAGTTCGGCCGCGTCGGCGCTGGTCAGCACCCGGCGCACGCTGCGCGTGGCGGCCTCGTCGTCGCAGAACACCTCGCACTGGGCCGCGGAGCGCAGCTGAGTGATGGTCGTGACGGTGGGTGACTCAGCGAATGCCTGGGCAGGCACTGTCAGTTTCTGCCCGCCAGAGGCGATTTCATCGGCAACCTGGACCATGCGGGCACTGTAGCGCTCACGCGTGGACTGTGGCGGCCGGCGAAGTCACGGGATGCGCCTTTAGCGACATGTGACACCGAGGCTCTATTGGCTTGTCACATTCACCCATCAAGGCGGGCAGTCGGTCCGGGCTAGCTTCAAGGTGTGCCGACCACAGACTCCCCCGTGCTCGCGGGAGCCTGCTCGGCCCTCAGCGCGGCCTTGCTGGAAGGTCCCACCCACGCACGCGTCCTCGCGGCGCTGTCGCGAGTGCTCTATCTACAGGCAGGTCCCCAGCACACCGACGTGCTCCCGGTGGAGGCCGCCGACGGCATCGGATTGCCGACGGCACTGCGGATCACCGAGAGGTCGGATCAGATCGACTGGGGGGTCACCCAGGGCGACCAGGTCACCATCGCCGCGGGACGGCTGCACCTCCCCGGTCGCACCATCCACGTTGGTCGCGTCTGGCGCCCGGTCTCGGTGCCCACGGTCGATGCCCACCCGGAGCGAGCGTGGGTCGAGTGCCAGTGGGGCCTGCTGCCGCCAGCCGCCCCGATCCGGCTCGGCGGGCTCCTGGTCGGCGCCGGCCAAGGGCTGACGCCCAGTGGTGACGACCACCTTTGTGGCGCGCTGTTGGCGTGGCGCGCCGTGGGCCGGGAC
>JBAQXA010000032.1:0-1835 GCA_049299195.1 Nocardioides sp. | reverse complement strand
GATCGGCCAGGCGTCGGTGGGGAGGGTGGCGGTCAGGTCGTAGCCGGGCACGACGGGTACGCCGGCTTCGACGGCCACCGCGCGGGCGGCGTCCTTGCGGCCCATCAGCTCGATCACTGCGGGCGTCGGGCCGACGAAGCGCAGCCCGGCGGCCGCGACTGCGCGCGCGAAGGCGGCGTTTTCGGAGAGGAAGCCGTAGCCCGGATGCACGGCGTCGGCGCCCACCTCGAGGGCCGCCGCGACGATGGCGTCGGCATCGAGATAGCTCGGCACGGTGACGGTCTCATCGAAGTGAGTGGCGGCCGGGTCGTCGGCGACGACGGTCACGACGGCCCGCACACCCATCAGCCTGGCGGTCTTGGCGATCCGCTGCGCGATCTCGCCGCGGTTGGCGATGAGCAGGGTGCGGATATGCGCCAGCGGTGCGGTGTCCATCTCTCTCCTCCTCACTACATCCGGAAGACGCCGTAGTGGGGCCGCGACTCAAACGCCGATCGCCGAGCCTGTTCGTCGGCGGCGAGGGCGAGGCCCATGCCGATGACGCGGCGGGTGTCGGCGGGGTCGATGATGCCGTCGTCCCACAGGCGAGCGGTGGAGTAGTAGGGCGAGCCTTGGGTTTCGTACTGCTCGCGGATCGGCGCCTTGAAGGCTGCTTCGTATTCGGCAGACCAGGTCTGGCCGGCCGCTTCGATGCCGTCGCGGCGTACGGTCGCGAGGACGGAGGCTGCCTGCTCGCCACCCATGACGGAGATGCGGGCGTTGGGCCACATCCAGAGGAAGCGCGGATCGTAGGCGCGGCCGCACATGCCGTAGTTGCCGGCGCCGAAGGAGCCGCCGATGACGACGGTGAATTTGGGTACGACGCTGCAGGCGACGGCGGTGACGAGCTTGGCGCCGTCGCGGGCGATGCCGCCGTGCTCGTATTCCTTGCCGACCATGAAGCCGGTGATGTTTTGCAGGAAGAGCAGAGGGATGCCGCGCTGGTTGGCGAGCTGGATGAAGTGCGCGCCCTTCTGGGCGGACTCGCTGAAGAGGATGCCGTTGTTGGCGACGATGGCGACCTCGTGGCCCATGATGCGCGCGAAGCCGGTGACGAGGGTGGCGCCATAGAGCTTCTTGAACTCGTGGAAGTGGGTGCCGGCGAGGTCGCCGGGGGTGGGGCCGTCGACGAGGCGGGCGATGACCTCGCGGACGTCGTAGGGCGTGCGGGTGTCGGCCGGGACGACGTCGGCGAGGGTGTCGGGGGACTCGAGCGGCTCGGGGTAGTTGCGTGTCGGGTCTGGGGTTTGTGGGCCGGCGGGTGCGGCCGGAGCGGCAGGCGCGGCGGGAAGGGTGTTGATGATGGAGCGGAGGATCTCCAGGGCGTGCCGGTCGTCGTTGGCGAGGTGGTCGGCCACCCCGGAGGTGCGGGCGTGCACGTCGCCGCCGCCGAGCTCTTCGGCGGTGACGACCTCACCGGTCGCGGCCTTCACCAGCGGCGGGCCGCCGAGGAAGATCGTGCCCTGGTTGCGGACGATGACGGTCTCGTCGCTCATCGCGGGGACGTAGGCGCCGCCGGCGGTGCAGGAGCCCATCACGGCGGCGAGCTGCGGGATGCCGGCGGCGGACAGGTTGGCCTGGTTGAAGAAGATGCGGCCGAAGTGGTCCTTGTCGGGGAAGACCTCGTCTTGCAGGGGCAAGAACGCCCCGCCCGAGTCGACGAGATAAATGCACGGCAGCGCGAAGGCCCGCGCGATCTCCTGCGCGCGCAGGTGCTTTTTGACGGTGATCGGGTAGTAGGTGCCCCCCTTCACGGTCGCGTCGTTGGCCACCACCATGACCGGCCGCCCGTGCAC
>JBAQXA010000031.1:0-3805 GCA_049299195.1 Nocardioides sp. | reverse complement strand
CCGCCGGACGTGCGGCAGATCTGTCGCCGGGGCGCTCGATTCGTCGCACGTCCCGAAGGCCCCCCGCCGGACGTGCGGCAGATCTGTCGCCGGGGCGCGCGATTCGTCGCACGTCCCGGGGCGCACGGCGCGGGCCGGAAGTTGAGTGGAATGGACTCAACTTCTGGTGTGTTGGATTCCTAAGGGCCAGAGTGGTCTTGAGCGGCATACTGGCCGCGAAGTCGAGGAGAGGCGGAGCGTTGAGTCAGTTCGGAGCGGAGAAGTTCACCACGCGCAGTCGTGAGGTGATCGAGGCGGCGCAGCTCGCGGCGACCACCGCGGGCAACACCAACACCGAGCCCGTGCACCTGTTGGTCGCGCTGCTCAAGCAGCAGGAGGGGACCGCGCGCAACCTGGTCACCAAGGCTGGCGTTGAGGTCGCGACTCTTGCTACCCAGGCCGAGACCGCCCAGGCCGCCCTGCCCCGGGCCAGCGGCCAGACCGTCCAGCAACCCGGCGCATCCGCCGCGCTCACCCGGGTCCTCGCGAAGGCGATCGAGCTCGCCGGCTCGATGAAGGACGACTACGTCGCCACCGAGCACCTGCTGATTGCCCTCGCCGCGATCGAGTCCAGCGCCCAGAAGCTGCTGAAGGATGCCGGACTCACCCAAGACGGCCTCGCCGAGGGGCTCACCGCCGTCCGCGGCAACCGCCGGGTCACCAGCGCCGACGCCGAGTCGACGTATGAGGCTCTGGACAAGTACTCCGTCGACCTCACCGCCCGCGCAGCCGAGGGCAAGATGGATCCGGTCATTGGCCGCGACGCCGAGATCCGGCGCGTCGTGCAGGTGTTGTCGCGGCGTACGAAGAACAACCCCGTCCTCATCGGCGAGCCCGGCGTCGGCAAGACCGCGGTCGTCGAGGGGCTGGCCCAGCGCATCGTCGCCGGCGACGTGCCCGACTCGCTCAAGGGCCGCCGCCTCCTCAGCCTCGACTTGGCCGCGATGGTCGCGGGCGCGAAGTACCGCGGCGAGTTCGAGGAGCGGCTCAAGGCCGTCTTGGAGGAGATCAAGGACGCCGGCGGCCAGGTGATCACGTTCATCGACGAGCTGCACACCGTCGTCGGTGCAGGCGCGGGCGGCGACTCCGCGATGGACGCCGGCAACATGCTCAAGCCGATGCTTGCCCGCGGTGAGTTGCACATGATCGGCGCCACCACGCTCGACGAATATCGGGAGCGGATCGAGAAGGACCCCGCCCTCGAACGCCGCTTCCAGCAGGTCTTCGTCGGCGAGCCCAGCGTCGAGGACACCATCCAGATCCTGCGCGGCATCCAGGAGAAGTACGAGGCCCATCACGGCGTGCGGATCACCGACGCTGCGCTCGTGGCAGCCGCCACCCTCTCCGACCGCTACATCACCGGCCGCCAGCTCCCCGATAAGGCCATCGACCTGATCGACGAGGCCTCGAGCCGGTTGCGGATGGAGATCGAGTCGAGCCCCGATGAGGTCGACCAGCTCCGGCGCTCGGTCGAGCGCCTGAAGATGGAGGAGTTCGCGCTCGCCAAGGAGACCGATCCGGCCTCGGTCGACCGGCTCGCCAAGCTGCGTGAAGATCTCGCCAACTCCGAAGAGGAGCTGCGCGGGCTCGAGCTGCGCTGGGAGCGGGAAAAGGACCAACTCCAGGGCGAGGGTGAGCTCCGCCGCCAGCTCGACGCGCTCCGCAGCGAGGCCGACCGGCTGCTGCGCGAGGGCAACCTCGAGGCCGCCAGCGAGATCAACTACGGCAAGATCCCGGCGCTTGAAGCCCAGATCGCCGCCGTCGAGAAGGCCGAAGCCGCCGACCTCGAGCCGCTGGTCGGCGAGGAGGTCGGCGCCGAGCAGATCGCTGACGTCGTCGAGGCCTGGACCGGCATCCCCACCGGCAAGATGCTGCAGGGCGAGACCGCCAAGCTACTGGAGATGGAGCAGGTCATCGGCGAGCGGCTGATCGGCCAGAAGGCCGCGGTCAACGCCGTGAGTGACGCCGTACGCCGCTCGCGTGCGGGCATCTCCGACCCCAACCGGCCGACCGGGTCGTTCCTCTTCCTCGGGCCCACCGGCACCGGCAAGACCGAGCTCGCCAAGGCGCTGGCCGACTTCCTCTTCGACGACGAGCGCGCGATCATCCGCATCGACATGAGCGAGTACTCCGAGAAGCACTCGGTCTCCCGGCTCGTCGGCGCACCTCCCGGCTACGTCGGCTACGACGAGGGCGGCCAGCTCACCGAGGCCGTGCGTCGCCGCCCCTACTCGGTCGTGCTCCTCGACGAGGTCGAAAAGGCGCACCCGGAGGTCTTCGACATCCTGCTGCAGGTGCTCGACGACGGCCGGCTCACCGACGGCCAGGGCCGCACGGTCGACTTCCGCAACACGCTGCTGATCCTCACCTCCAACCTCGGCTCCAACTTCCTGGTCGACCAGACCCTGGCGCCGGAGGTAAAGAAGGAGCAGGTCATGGGGGTCGTGTGTGCCTCCTTCAAGCCGGAGTTCCTCAACCGGCTCGACGAGGTGGTCATGTTTGACGCGCTCACCAAGGAGGAGCTCACCAAGATCGTCGACCTCCAGCTCGCGCTGCTCGACAAGCGGCTCGCTTCGCGCCGGATCACCATCACGGTGACCGCGGCGGCGAAGAAGTGGTTGGCCGACACCGGCTATGACCCGGCGTACGGCGCGCGGCCGCTGCGGCGGCTCATCCAGACGGCGATCGGCGACCCGCTCGCGCGCAAGCTGATCGCGGGCGAGGTCACCGACGGCCAGACCGTCACGATCGACCACGCCGAGGGTGGCGACGGGCTGACGCTGGGCTGATCTCCGGCCGGATCTGCGGGGCTGACCCGGCCGGGCCCTAATCCGGCTGGGCCTTAGCCCCGGGCGAGCAGTTCGTCGAGGATCTCGCCCTCGTGCCGGAAGCCGTGGAAGTGCCCGACCTCGGTGGGCCACTCCACAAAGCGCGCCCCGGGGATCTGCGCGACGAGGCGTTGGGCGGCGGTGATCGGGCAGTTGCGGTCGCCCGCGGCGTGGTACCAGGTCAGCGAGCAGGCCACCGCCGCCGGGTCGACGTCGGCCCAGTCGCCGGCGATCGCGAAGTTTTCGTCGATCCAGCCGTCGATGCCGACAGCGACGGCTTCGCGCGAGGCGCGTTCGAAGCCCGAGAGGAAGGCGGGGTCGTGCAGGATCTCCAGGTCGTCGGGCGGTGCGCTGGCCATGATGCCCTCGAAGGCCGACAGCGGATCGTGGACCATCACCTCCCACACCGGCCGGATCACCGCCTCCGCCGCGGCTCGGTCACCGGCCGCAACAGCGCGCCACGTGGCGGCGTTGACGGGGATCATTGCGTCGATCTCGCGTTCTTGCAGCGGCGTTATGCCGACCAGCACGGTGGCGGCGCGGACCCGATCGGGATGCCGACCGCAGAGCGACACAATGTGTGGCCCGGCCCCGCTGCCGCCGATCACATGGACCCGCTCGAGGCCGAGGTGGTCGAGCAGGCGCGCCAGATCGTCGGAGTGCTCGGCGAAACCGCGCCCCGGCAGCCGCGTGCTGGCGCCGAAGCCCGGGCGTTCGGTCGTGATGGCGCGCAGGTTGCGCGCAAGCCACAGACTGCGGTCGGAGCGGATCGACCAGCGGCAGCCCGGCGTACCGGGAATGCGCAGCAGCGGCTGCCCGCCCTCGATGCCGCACAGCGTGTAGGCCAGCGTGCGGCCGTCGGGGAGGGTGAGACGGAGGTCTGCGACGTCGTCGGCTGCCGAGGTGGGATCGGTCATGCGCCTTGTATAGCGCAGGGT
>JBAQXA010000030.1:0-1815 GCA_049299195.1 Nocardioides sp. | reverse complement strand
GACGCGACGTACGCCTCGGCCTTGCGCGCGATGTTGCGCGGGTCGCGGCTGTAGGCCTCACCGGTGAGGGGGTCGTGGATGAAGAAGTTGACGACCAGCGTCTTCGCCACCCGGAACGGGTCGATGTAGGCCGTGGTCGGGTCCGGGAACAGCGACATGTCCGACTCATGGATGGCCTGGAAGCCGCGGATCGACGAACCGTCGAAGTTGAGGCCGTCCTCGAAGACCGAGTTGTCGAACGACGAAACCGGCACGGTGAAGTGCTGCATCACACCGGGCAGGTCGCAGAAGCGAACGTCGACCATCTCGACGCCCTCGTCCTTGATGTACTTGAGCAACTCGTCGCTATTAGCGAACATGCGTCCTCCTTGGCGGCCCGACTCGCAGACTGCGCTGCTCGGCCACCGAAACTGTTGAGCGGTGGATGGCGCCAGCCACATTGCTGGTCACCACGGTGATGACCGCAAGCTATGAGGCCGCAGTTTCTCGGTGGTGTCCGGTTTGTTTCCGGCGTGTAACACCTTGGCCCACTCGGCCGCGTGAACTGCTCATCGCGGCGACACGTAGGCTCTCGACCCATGACTGGCGACGGCGTATGGCGGGTGGCGTCGCTCCCGGCGACCTGGCCGCGGCGTACGGCCGCGCTGGCCATCGACTGGATGGCCAGCACCCTGGTCGCGATCGCCATCATCGGACCTCAACAGTGGCTCGAAGGGCGTGCTTCGGGCTTCGTCACCCTCGCCGTCTTCGCCGTCGAATCTGCAGTGCTGACCACTCTGACGGGGGCATCCTTCGGCAAGTTGATCTGCCGCCTCCGCGTCATCCGGCCCGCCACGGGTCGCCCCCCGGACCTGCTCCGTGCCCTCGCTCGGCAACTGCTCGTCTGCCTCGTCGTGCCCCCGCTGATCTTCAAGGACGACGGACGCGGCCTGCATGATCTCTTTTTGGGAACAACCACCCTCCGCCTGCCGCCAACAACCTAGGCTTGCGATGACTGCGCCAACCCGGCGTACGAATCGGAAGGCCAACCATGCACCTGACCACTCGACTCGCGGCGCTCGCGACGTCTGCCCTGCTCGCCGTGAGCCTGACCTCCTGTGGCGGCGGTGACGACACGTCAAAGGACTCCGCCGACAAGTCCTCCGACACCTCCTCAGAGTCCGGAGATGGCTCTGGCTCGGGTGACGGCACGGATGAGGGGTCTGACTCTGGGTCCGATTCGGGTTCGGACTCGGGCGACGCGAGCACCGATGAAGGAGGCGACACGGCCGAGGCCGGCGGCGACCTCTCCGGAGAAGAGTTGGCCAAACTCTTCGGCGGTGACGCCATGCCTCAACCCGTGGCCTACACGATCACCCTCGATGGCCTCGAGGGCAGCAAGTCGATGGTCATCGAGGGCGCCATGGACACCAAGGGCAAGCCCTACCAGATGAGCTTCAGCATGAAGGCCGACGCAGGCATCATGGAGAGCCGAGTCATCGGCAAGACCATGTACATCAGCATGGAGAAGGGCTCCTGGCTGAAGATGCCCTACGACCCCTCCCAGGTCGCGCAGCAAGACGTGGAGGCGCAGCTCGGAACCTTCGCTGACAAGGTCGACGCAGCGACGTACGTGGGTGAGGAGCAACTCGATGGCGATACCGTCCGCCACTACACCGCGGACATGATCAGCGATGCCTCCGACGTGCAGACGCTCGGCGAGTCGATCACGCTGGACTTCTTCGTCGACGGTGACGGCCGTGTGACCTTGCTCAAGGCCGCTGGCGACCAGGCCAGCATGTCCTTTGACCTGTTCGACTTCGGCAAGCCCATCAC